>JBBQOR010000482.1:0-2790 GCA_038331055.1 Burkholderiales bacterium | reverse complement strand
CTCGCCGCGCTCGCTGGCAATCACCGGCGGCATCATCAGCGCGCTCGGAATGATTCCCGGCATGCCGCACTTCGTCTTCCTGCTGCTCGGCGGCGGGCTCGGCTACGCGGCCTGGTGGATGCGCGAGCGCGACCGCAAGGCCAAGACCGCACCACCGCCCCCGCCGCCGGCCGCCGAGCCGAATGCCGAGGCGAGCTGGGACGACCTGCAGCCGGTCGATACGCTCGGCCTGGAGGTCGGCTACCGGCTGATCGCGCTGGTCGACAAGGCGCGGCAGGGCGACCTGCTGGCGCGCATCAAGGGCGTGCGCAAGAAGTTCGCGCAGGACGTCGGCTTCCTGCCGCCGCCGGTGCACATCCGAGACAACCTGGAACTCAAGCCGAGCGGCTACCGGCTGACGCTGCGCGGTGCTGTGGTGGGCGAGGGCGATGCCTACCCCGGCATGCTGCTGGCGATCAACCCGGGCGGGGCGACCGCGCCGCTGATCGGCACCAAGACGACCGACCCGGCGTTCGGGCTGCCCGCGGTGTGGATCGATGAGCGCCAGCGCGAGGCGGCGCAGATGGCCGGCTATACGGTGGTTGATTGCGCGACCGTGGTCGCGACCCATCTTTCACACTCGATGCAGGTTCATGCCTCCAAGCTGCTGGGTCGCGTCGAGACGCAACAGCTGGTGGAACACGTGACCCGCCTTGCCCCCAAGCTGATCGAGGACGTGGTGCCCAAACTGGTCGGAATCGCCACCCTGCAAAAGGTGCTGCAGCTGCTGCTGGAAGAGGGCGTGCACATCCGCGACATGAGATCGATCGTCGAGTGCCTGGCCGAGCATGGCGCCAGCGTGACCGAGGCCTCCGAGCTGGTGCGCCGCATCCGCGTGCATCTGTCGGCGGCCATCGTGCAGCAGATCTACGGGCCGGTGAAAGACCTCGACGTGATCGCCCTCGAGCCCGATCTGGAACGCCTGGTGGCGCAGGCGCTGGCCTCGCCGCACGGCGCGGCGCTCGACCCCGGCGTGGCCGAGTTGCTCACGCGCAGCGCGGCCGACACGGCGCGCCGCCAGGAAGACCTGGGCGTGCCGGCCTGCCTGCTGGTGCCCGACCTGATCCGCGCGCCGATGGCCCGGCTGCTCAAGCGCGCCGCGCCCAGGCTGAAGGTGCTGGCGCACAGCGAGATTCCCGAGACGCACTCGATCCGCATCGGCTCGATCATTGGAGCAAGCGCATGACCGCCCACGTTCAGGTTCACTCGTTGTCGGCGCTGTCGGGCCCGGTTGACCGCAGACCTCTGCACAGGAGGGCGGCATGAACGTTCGACGCTTCACCGCGCGCAGCTCGCGCGAGGCGCTCGGGCTGGTGCGCCAGGCCTTCGGCGCCGACGCCGTCGTGCTCTCGACCCGGCCCTGCGAAGGCGGGATCGAGGTGCTGGCGATGGCGCCTGAGGGCATGCAGCAGATCGAGGAGCTGGCCGCCAGCGCGCCGGCGGCCGCAGCGCCACCGCTGCCGGCTGCGGTGGCCGCGCCCGTATCCGCGCCGATGTCCAAGGCTTCCCCAGCCCCGGCGCCGGTTCGCGCCAAACCGGCGACACCATCGCGCATCGAGCCGCCGCTGGACCACGTGAGCAGCGTCGAGCGTGATGTAGCGCGTGATGTCGCGCGTGATGTCGAACAACTCGCGATGAGCACGCTGTCGTTCCAGGACTACGTGCGCGAGCGCATGCTCAAGCGCCGCCAGGTGACGGCCGGGGCGACCGAGGCGGCCGAGGCGGCCGAGGCCGCGCCGGCCCTGCCGCCGCCCGAGCCGTTGGCCTCGATGGCGCCGCCCGTGCACGAGCCCGTGCGGCTGGTCGCCCGCCGCGAGGCCGCTGTGCCGGCACCCACCTCGCCGCTGCGCCGCGAGCCGCCGATCCTGCGCGAGCCGCTGCCCGGCCGCGCGCAGGACACCTGGCGCGAGCCCTTCACCGAGACCGCCGCCGCCGAGCCGCCGCGCAGCCGTCCGATCGAGTTGCCGCGCCCGCTGCCGACGGCGCCGCGGCTGGCCGAAGCTGCGCCCGGCCGCCAGGATCAGACCGAGATGCTGAGCGAACTTCGCTCGATGCGCGGCCTGATCGAGCAGCGCTTCGGCGCGCTGGCCTTCATGGAAAAGCTGCAGCGCCAGCCGCGTCATGCCAATCTGACGCAGCGCATGCTCGACCACGGCTTCTCGCCGGCGTTGGCGCGCAAGCTCGTCGAGAGCCTGCCCGATGAAGTGGAACCCATCGCCTGGGCCGCCGGCGTGCTCGAGCGCAACCTGGCCACGGGTGAGCACGAGCCGGCGATTGACGACGTCGGCGGCATCTACGCGCTGATCGGTGCCACCGGCGTGGGCAAGACCACCACCACGGCCAAGCTGGCCGCGGCCTTCGCCGCCCGCCATGGCGCGGCGCACCTGGGGCTGGTGACACTGGACGCCTACCGCGTCGGTGCACACGAGCAGCTGCGCGCCTACGGCCGCATCCTGGGCGTGCCGGTGCACACCGCGCACGACCGCGCCTCGCTCGAAGACCTGCTCGAACTGCTGGCGGGCAAGAAGATGGTGCTCATCGACACCGCCGGCATCGCGCAGCGCGACAGCCGCACGCGCGAGTTGCTGGAGATGCTGTCGCACCACGAGATCAACCGGCTGCTGGTCGTCAATGCCAGCGCGCAGGGCGAGACCATCGAGGATGTGCTGCTGGCCTACCGCGCGGACTCGTGCCGCGGCATCGTTCTGTCCAAGCTCGATGAAGCGGTCAAGCTCGGGCCTGCGCTGGATT
>JBBQOR010000481.1:0-2812 GCA_038331055.1 Burkholderiales bacterium | reverse complement strand
GACGAGGAGCTCGCCGCTGCCGTCTTCGCGCAGTCGCCACTCCAGATCGATGCTGCCACCCTCGGGGGTGTAGCGCACGGCATTGTTGACGAGGTTGCCCAGCGCACTGAACAACTCACCGTCGCTGCCGGCGATCTCGGCGTCGTCACCGCCAGAAACCCCTTTGTGGTGGCGCCCGCCCGCCCGGGCCGCGGCATCGGCCCGCGCGCGCTGCAGCAACTGCGGCACGGCGAGCCAGCGGTCCTGCGCAGGCCAGGGGCTGCCCTCGAGCTGCGCGAGCTGCAGCAGGTCCGCAACCAGCGTCTGCATGCGCTCGGTCTGCTGATTCATCAGCAGCAGCACGCGTCGGCGCTCGACTTCAGTGAGCGGCAGATTGCTCATCGTCTCGACGAAGCCGGCCAGCACCGTGAGCGGCGTACGGATCTCGTGCGAGACATTGGCCACGAAGTCGCGCCGCATCGAGTCAGCGCGTTCGCGCTCGGTGATGTCTTGCGTCAGCACCAGCTTCATGCCCTGGCCAAAAGGCCGTACCAGCACCGACAGCGTCAGCGTGCCGACCACCGCGCCGCCGAGCACCAGCGGCTCTACGAAGACGCCTTGCTGCAAGTAGGCGACGAACAGCGGAGAGCGCACGAGGTTGGTGATGCGCTGGCTGTGGTCGCGCACCGGATCGAGGCCGAAGTGGCCGGCGGCGGTCGAGTTGCACCAATCGATGCCGTCGGCCGCGTCGAGCACGATCACTCCGTTGGGCGAGGCGTCGATGGCCTCCAGCAGCTGCTGGCGTTCGCGGCGCTCGAACAGGACCGACTGCTCGCGCGCACGCAGCATGCGCTCGACGCGGTAGCCCATCTCGCCCCAGAAGCCGGTGTCACGAGGCGCCGGCTCCAACTGCGCACTGCGCAGCCAGTCCATCAACCGATCACCGCGCGTGGTCTGGCGAAAGCTGCGCAGCGCCGAGAAGCCGGCGCTGCCGATCAAGGTGCCCAGCAAGGTTTGCCCGAAGGCCAGACCCACCGCTGCGCCAAGCAGCCCGCCGAGCGCAGTGACTGTCGCCGCGCGCAGGGGCCCGCTCAGGCGCCAGCTCATCGCAGCGCGATCCGCACGCTCAGACGGTCAGCGCGCCGACGTGCTGCGTCAACCTGTAGCCGGCGCCGCGCACGGTCTCGATCAGCGCGGCGCACTGCCCCGGCGTGAGCGCTTCGCGCAGGCGCTTGATATGCACGTCGACCGTGCGCTCTTCGATGAACACGTGGTCGCCCCAGACACGGTCGAGCAGCTGCGCCCGGCTGTGCACCCGCTCGGGGTGGGTCATCAGAAAGTGCAGCAGGCGGAACTCGGTCGGGCCCAGGCGCAGCTCGCGCATGTCGTCGCCGACCAGGCGCGTCACGCGGCGCGTGGCCGGGTCCAGGCGCAGCCCGGCGACCTCCACCGCGGTGTCGAGCGCCTCCGGCGCGCGACGGCGCAGTACAGCGCGAATGCGGGCCAGCAGTTCCTTGGTCGAGAAGGGCTTGGTCAGGTAGTCATCGGCCCCGGCATCCAGCCCGGCCACCTTGTCCGGCTCTTCGTTGCGGGCCGTGAGCATGATGATCGGCAGGCCGCGCGTACGCGCATCGGCGCGCCAACGACGCGCCAACTGCACGCCGGGCTCGCCCGGCAACATCCAGTCGAGCAGCACCAGATCGGGCAGCACACGGTCCACGGCCACCCTCGCCTGGTCGGCATTGCCGGCCACCGTGACGTCAAAGCCCGCATGACGAAGATTGATCGAGATCAGTTCGGCAATCGCCGGCTCATCTTCCACCACCAGAATCTGACTCATCGGACACTCCCGTTCGCGTGCGCCGTCACCGGATCACATCCTCGACCGACTCCAGCGAAGTGTGGCGCACGTCAGTGCCCTTCACCACGTAGATGATGGCCTCGGCGAGATTCTTCGCGTGGTCGCCGACGCGCTCGATGGCCTTGGCGACAAAGATCAGGTCGATGCTGGCCGAGATCGTGCGCGGGTCTTCCATCATGTAGGTGATCAGCTTGCGCAGCAGGCCGTCGAACTCTTCGTCGATCTGGTTGTCCTGCTTGAGCACCATCAGCGCTTGAGCGGTGTCCAGGCGGGCGAAGGCGTCGAGCGCCTTGCGCAACTGGGCCGTGGCGAGATCGGCCTCGAAGGAGAGGTCGGACAGCGCCACGCGCAAACGGCTGGACAGCCCGCTGTCCATCAGTCGCTGCACCGTGCGCGCGATGCGCGCGGCCTCGTCGCCCACGCGCTCGAGGTTGGCGATGCTCTTGCTCACCGCGATCAGAAGCCGCAGGTCACGAGCCGTGGGCTGACGGCGCGCGATGATCGCCGACAGGTCGCGGTCGATTTCGACCTCCATCTGATTGACGCGATGCTCCTGTTGCAGCACCTGCGCGGCCGTCTCGCTGCTGAACTGTGTCAGTGCGTACATGGCCTGCGCCAGCTGCGACTCGACCAGGCCGCCCATCTCCATCACGCGGCCGCTGATGTTCGAGAGATCGGCGTCGAACTGCGTCGAGAGGTGCTTGTCGTTCATCCGGAATCCTTGCGCAATCAGCCGAAGCGGCCGGTGATGTAATCCTCGGTGTCCTTCTTCTTCGGCTTCATGAAGACCTCGGACGTGGGACCGAACTCGACCAGATCGCCGAGGTACATGTAAGCCGTGTAGTCGGACACACGGGCGGCCTGCTGCATGTTGTGGGTGACGATGGCCACCGTGTAGTCGGTCTTCAACTCGTGGATCAACTCCTCGATCTTGCCGGTGGAGATCGGGTCCAGCGCCGAGCAGGGCTCGTC
>JBBQOR010000480.1:0-2813 GCA_038331055.1 Burkholderiales bacterium | reverse complement strand
GGCAGATGGAAGCCACCGTAGAGACGCCATCAGGCAGCCTCGTGGTGCATCAGGCGGGAGCGAAAAGAATGGGTTATGACATCGATCTGGCGGGCCGCGTGGCCCTGGTCACGGGCGCTTCCAGCGGCCTCGGCGAGCAGTTCGCGCGCGCGCTGGCCAAGGCCGGCGCAGGCGTGGTGCTGGCCGCGCGGCGAATGGACCGGCTGAAGACGCTGCGCGCCGAGATCGAGGCCGAAGGCGGCGACGCGCATGTCGTGGAGCTGGACGTGACCGACCCCGACAGTATCGCCTCGGCCGTGGCGCATGCCGAGACCGAGATGGGCGTGATCGACATCCTGGTCAACAACTCCGGCGTCGGCAACAGCGAGAAGCTCACCGAGGTCACGCCCGACAGCTACGACTACATCATGAACACCAACACACGCGGCGCCTTCTTCGTCGCGCAGGCGGTGGGCAAGCGCATGATCGCGCGCAGCAAGGGCGAGGCGCCGGGCACCTTCACCGGAGGGCGCATCGTCAACATCGCCTCGATGGCCGCGCTGGTCGTCGGCCCCGGGCTCGGCGTGTACTGCATGAGCAAAGCGGCGGTGGTGCACATGACACGCGCCATGGCTTTCGAGTGGGGGCGTTTCGGCATCAATGTGAATGCGATCTGCCCGGGCTACATCGACACCGAGATCAACCATCAGGTCTGGCAGACCGACGCCGGGCAGAAGATGGTGCAGGCGATGCCGCGCAAGCGCGTGGGCAAGCCGGCCGACCTGGACGTGCTGCTGATGATGCTGTGCGCCAACGAGAGCCACTTCATCAACGGCGCCATCATCTCGGCCGACGACGGCCAGTCGCTGTAGCCCGCCCGTGCGAGCGCTGAGCCTGCTCGAGGCCCGCGTGCTGGGTGTGCTGGTGGAAAAGCAGGCGACGGTGCCTGACACCTACCCGTTGTCGCCGAACACGCTGGTCGCCGGCTGCAACCAAAAGACCGCACGCGACCCTGTGCTGAGTGCCAGCGAGTCCGAGGTACTGGCCGCGGTGGCCGGGCTGAAGACGCTGTCGCTGGTGTTCGAGGTCAGCGGCAACCGGGTCGTGCGCTTCGAACACAACGCCGCGCGGGCCTTGGGTGTGCCTGGCGCTGCGGCCGCGCTGCTGGCGGTGCTGATGCTGCGTGGCCCGCAGACCGCGGCCGAACTGCGGCTGAACTGCGAGCGGCTGCACCGTTTCGCCGACATCGCCTCGGTCGAGGGTTTCCTTGAAGAGTTGGCCGCGAGTGAGCCGCCCAAAGCCGTTCGTCTGGCGCGCGCGCCGGGCGCGCGTGAGCCGCGTTGGGCGCACCTGCTGTGCGGCGAGGTGGTGGCCACGGCCGCCTCAGCGGCAGTGGGCAGCGACGAGGAGGCCGTCAGCGTGGGTGAACTGGTGTCGCTGCGCGCCGAGCTGGCCCGCCAGGGCGCCGAACTGCACGACTTGCGCGAGATGCTCCAGCGTCTGCAGCGTGAACTGGGTGTCGACTGAACTGAAAGGACGCGAAGGCATGCGATTCGTCGTTCCCGCAGAGAAGAAGCTGACCCACGAGATGGTGATCCCGATGCGCTGGGGCGACATGGACATGATGGGCCATGTCAACAACACGATCTACTTTCGCTACCTCGAGATCGCGCGCCTGGACTGGCTGTACCGCGTGGGCGGACCGCCGAATCCTTCGGGGCAGGGCGCCGTCGTCGTCAACGCCTTCTGCAACTTCATCCGCCAGCTGGAGTTCCCGGGCGACTTGCTGGCGCGGCACTACGTGACCAACCCCGGGCGCAGCAGCTTCGACACCTACATCACGCTGGCGCGCACCGAGACGCCCGATCGCATCGACGCCGAAGGCGGCAGCACCACGGTGTGGCTGGACTACCAGGCGCAGCGGTCGGTGCCGCTGCCCGACTGGCTGCGCGCGTTGATCGACTGACGCCGCAGCGCCGCAACCCGGATCCCGACGAATGAACTACGCCCCGGTCCCCGTGAACTCGCTGGCCGAGGCCATCGACGCCGCCACCGCGCGCATCGAGCCGCAGCTGATCGCCTGGCGGCGCGATCTGCACCAGCACCCCGAGTTGGGCAACCGCGAGTTCCGCACCGCGGGCGTGGTCGCCGAGCATCTGCGCCGGCTGTGTCTGGACGAGGTGCACACCGGTGTGGCCCACACCGGCGTCATCGGCCTGCTGCGCGGCGCGCTGCCCGGGCCGGTGGTGGCCTTGCGCGCCGACATGGATGCGCTGCCGGTGACCGAGGAGGTCGATCTTCCTTTCGCGTCCAAGGCGCGTGCGCCGTGGAACGGCGAAACCGTCGGCGTGATGCACGCCTGCGGGCACGATGCCCACACGGCGATCCTGATGGCCGTGGCCGAGGTGCTGGCCGCGCTGCGCAGCCAGTTGCGCGGCACGGTGAAGTTCATCTTCCAGCCGGCCGAGGAACTGCCGCCCGAGGGCGAGGACGGCGGCGCCGAGATGATGATCCGCGAAGGCGCACTGCAGAACCCGGTGCCGGCGGCGATCTTCGGCCTGCACGTCACCTCGCGCCAGAGCAGCGGCTTCATCGGCTGGCGCTCGGGCCCGACGATGGCCAGCTCTGACCGCTTCAGCATCACCGTTCTGGGCCGGCAGACGCACGGCGCGGCGCCCTGGCTGGGCGTGGACCCGATCGTCACTGCGGCGCAGGTGGTGCTGGGGCTCCAGACGGTGGTCAGCCGCACGCAGGACATCAGCCGCGAGCCGGCGGTGCTGACGGTGGGCATGATCAAGGGGGGCGTGCGCGAGAACATCATCCCCGACCAGTGC
>JBBQOR010000479.1:0-2813 GCA_038331055.1 Burkholderiales bacterium | reverse complement strand
AGGGCAAGGACTGGACGCCCGAGACCGCCAAGGCCACCGGGGCCAAGGCCGCGCACCCGAACGCCCGCTTCACCATCGCCGCCACCAACAACCCGGTGCTCGATGCCGAATGGGACAGCCCCGCCGGCGTGCCGATCGACGCGTTCATCTTCGGCGGCCGCCGCTCGACCACCGTGCCGCTGGCCACCGAGGCGCTGGACTGGGCCGAAGGCGTCTACATGGCCGCCACGATGGGCAGCGAGACCACCGCCGCGCAAGCCGGCGCCACCGGCATCGTGCGCCGCGACCCCTTCGCGATGCTGCCCTTCTGCGGCTACAACATGGCGAGCTACTTCGCGCACTGGCTCGACACCGGCGCCGAGCTGCAGGCCGCAGGCGCCAAGCTGCCCAAGATCTTCTGCGTCAACTGGTTCCGCAAGGGCGCGGACGGCAAGTTCGTCTGGCCGGGCTACGGCGAGAACATGCGCGTGCTCGAGTGGATGATCGGCCGCGTCGAGGGCAGCGCCGGCGGTGAGGTCACTGCCGTCGGCACCAGCCCGCGCTACGACGACCTGCGCTGGGACGGCCTGGCCTTCACGCGCGAGCAGTTCATCAGCGTGACGCAGATCGACCGCACCGACTGGCGCGCCGAGCTGGCGCTGCATGCCGAGTTGTTCAGGCAGCTCGAGCAGGGCCTGCCGTCTGCGTTGCCGGCGACGATGGCGCGCATCGACCAGCGGCTGGGCCTCTGAGGCCCCGCGTCAGAGCCCGGCCCGCACGCGGCGCGCGGCTTCTCGCAAATCGGCAGCGCCCCGGGATGTGAGCGCTTGCTCACTCCCATGTTCTTAGTATGAAACTGCAGCTTCTGTCGGATTTGCACCTCGAAAGCGAGGTCTTCGAGCCGCGGCCCGCACCCGGCGCCGAGTTGTTGGTGCTGGGTGGCGACATCGACACCACCTGGGACGGTCTGGCGCGTTTTGCCGGCTGGCCGGTGCCGGTGTTGGTGGTGGCTGGCAACCACGAGTTCGACGGGCGCGACCTCGGCACCGCCTGGCGCGCCCTGCGCAGGCGATGCACGTCGCATGGTCTGACGCTGCTGGAGCGTGAACGGCTGGTGCTCACCGGTGCGGATGGCCGCCGAGTGCGCTTCGCCGCCACCATCCGCTGGTGCGACTTCGACCTCTTCGGCGACGACATGCGGCCGCGGGCGATGCGCGCGGCGGCCTACTTCCAGCGTCTGATGCAGGCCACCCGCGACGGGGTGCCGTTCGACCCCGCGGGCGTGCGCGACGAAGCCCTGGCCTGCCGCCGCTGGCTGGCCGAAGAGCTGTGCCAGCCCGCCGCAGGCCGCTGGGATGCCACGGTCGCGATCACGCACTTCGCGCCCAGCCTGCGCAGCGCCGATCCGCGCTTCGGCCGCCAGCCCACCACCGCCAGCTTCTGCAATGCCGACGACGACCTGCTGGCGCATGCCGACCTCTGGCTGCACGGCCATGTGCACTGCCGCCACGACTACCGCGTCGAGCGCCCTGGGCGGCTGCCCACACGCGTCGTGTGCCAGGCGCGTGGGCTCGATCGCAAGGGCGAGGCCGTCGGCTACGATCCCTTGGCCGTGCTCGAGGTCTGATCCAGCGCAGACACACGGCCGGGGCCGCGCGACAGACTCGGCCACCCGCCAACATGATCCAGGAGACCCGATGAAGATCCTCGTTGCCGCCGACGGCAGTACCTTCACCAAGCGCATGCTGGCCTACCTGGCCGCGCACGACGAGTGGCTGGGCAGCCACCACGACTACACCGTGCTGTCGGTGGTGGCGGCAGTTCCGCCGCGTGCGGCGGCGGTGCTCGACCGCGAGGTGCTGCTCGCCTACTACCGCGACGAGGCCGAGAAGGTGTTCAAGCCGATCCGCACCTTCTTTGGCAAGCAACAGCTGAAGACCGAGTTCGTCGGCAAGAGCGGCGCTGCCGCCGACACCATCGCCGCCTTCGCCGAAAAGGGTCGTTTCGACCTGCTGGTGATGGGCTCGCATGGGCAGGGTGCACTGGGCAACCTGGTGCTGGGCTCGGTGGCGACCAAGGTGCTGGCCAAGTGCAGCACACCGGTGCTGCTGGTGCGCTGACCCGCCGCGCCAGGTTCAGGCCCGGGGCGGCGCCAGCCCCTTGATGCAGATGCCCACCACCCAGTCGGCGATCTGCCGCTCGTCATGGCGGCCCGCAGCCTTGAGGAAGCCCGCCACCGGGTCGCAGGCGCACGCGAACAGCGTGAACAGCACCACCTCGGGTGGCAGCGCCGGGTCGATCGAGCCCTCGGCCTGCGCCTGCACGATCCAGGCGCCCAGTGACTCGCTCACACCCAGCAGCCCGTCGGTGTAAGCGCGGCTGGCCAGCAGCTCGGCGCGCAGCGACGAGTTCTGCGACGGCAGGGTCGGCATCTCGCCGGCCAGTTGCACCTCGACCGCCCAGCGCGTGACCGCGGTGAGCTTGTCGATGGCCGAACGCTGAGGGGGCTGCGCGGCAATGGTCTCCTGCGTGCGCCCGAGCACCCGCACCATCGCCGCTGCGGCGAGCGCCTCCTTCGAAGCGAAATGCCGGTACAGGCTGGCCTTGGCGATGCCCACTTCGGCGGCCACCTCGTCGACCGTCATCAGGTCGAAGCCCTTCTCCGCCAACAGCCGGTTGACGGCCGCGACGATGGCGTCCTCGCGAACCTGTTGCACCTTTTCGCGAAACGACACCCGGGCCATCGCCGGATTCTAGGTGCCGCTATGGGCGCGGCCCCGCGCGCCGGCGGATGAGCCGGCTCAGCCAGCCGCGTGTCGGCGCGCCCACCTGCG
>JBBQOR010000478.1:0-2813 GCA_038331055.1 Burkholderiales bacterium | reverse complement strand
GGGTGTTGGCGGTGGGGGCGCTGCACCACGCCGATGGGGCGCGGGCGCCCAGCGCCGCGGCGCCCCCCCCGTATCTGGCGCTGCTGGGGCTGTATCGGGCCCGGGGGGCGCTGGTGCGCGCCGCCGCCCGCCCCGCCGAGGGCGAACAGGCGCTGGCCACCGCCCGTCAGGCGGTCGTGCAGGCCCGGCCCGTGCTCGAACGCGCCTTCGCGCCCGACCACACGGCGCGGCGTGCTGCGCAGTGGCTGCAGGCGCAGACGTCAGCCGCCGCCAGCGCCGCGCAGCCCGCTGCGGCGGCCGCCGCGCTATGGCCGCGCTGGACGGCGCAACATCCCGGCGTTACCGTCTTCTTCTGATCCACCAACCCACTCACCGGCCACGCCCATGGAGACCGTCATGCCCGACCCCATCAACGCCCGCGATATCCGCGTACTCGTCGCGAGCCGACTCGACCTGGTGGCACGCCGCACCCCCGGCAGCCCGCCGCCCAAGCACGAGATCCGCCTTGCTGTCGAGCCGCCGCCCGAGGCCGGCATGGCGCTGCGCGTCTACAGCGAAATCACCAGCACAGGCGCGAGCCGCGAAGCGGCGATGCTGCACGAGCGGCTGCTGATGCTGGCCGATGAAATCCTCAAGGCCCCGCCCGGTGAAACGATGGTGCTGCGGCTGCGCATCGACGACCTGATCGATCCGCCCTGCGCCGAAGGCTGAGCCGCACCTGATCCGCACCTGATCCGCAACACCTGCTCCGCTACGATGCCGGCGGTTGCCGCATCGTGCGGCTGCGGAGCAGGCATGGGCGACATCACGCAACTGATCGAACGTGCACGCGGCGGCGAGCGCGCGGCCTTCGACTCGCTGTTCGAGGCGCTGTACCCGGAACTGCGCCGCATTGCCCACGCGCGGCTGGGGCGCAACGTGCGCGACACGCTGCAGGACACCACCGTGCTGGTGCACGAGTGCTACCTGAAGCTGGCCAACGCCCAGCGCCTGACGCCGGGCGACCGGGTGCACTTCCTGTCCTACGCGGCGCATGTGATGCGCTCGCTGATCGTCGACGCGGCCCGCGCACGCCAGGCCGAGCGCCGCGGCGGCGACGCGGTGCACGTGACGCTCGACAGCGCGGTGGGCGACAGCGTCGCCGCGGCCGAAGACGAGATCGTCGACGTGCACGAGGCGCTGGCGCAGTTGGCGCAGCTTGACGAGCGGCTGGCGCGGGTGGTCGAGATGCGTTACTTCGGCGGCATGAAAGAGACCGAGATCGCGGCGGCGCTGGGTATCACCGACCGCACCGTGCGCCGCGACTGGGAGAAAGCGCGGCTGCTGCTGGCCGCCGCGCTGCGCGGCTGAGGCCGGCGTCGGCCTTGCGCCCGTCAGCCAGGCGCTGTCCGAAAAGTACTGTCCAAAAAACACTGTCCGCAAAACACTGTCCGCAAAGGCCGGCGGGCAACGTACTCCAGAGCACGGGGATGCCGATTGCGCAGCCCCGACCCACCCACTGGAGATCGATGATGGACCTGCTGAAACCGATGAAGGCCGTCACATGCGCGGGCGCCTTGCTGCTCGCGCTGGGCGTACACGGCGCGGGGGCGGCCTCGCTGGAGGAGCTGCCGAGCGTCGATGAACTGAAGTCGCAGTACCTTGCTTGCGACGCGCGCACGCGCGACGCGCGGCCCGAGACCAGCGTGATGCAGTGGTGCGCCGTGATCGGCGAGGAACTGCTGCGTCGCGGCTTTGCCGATGACCTCGTCGCCCTGATCGCCTGGTGGCACGCGGCCGCCAGCGCCCAGCCCGCTGTGCTGGGGCCGGCGCTGAACGACGACGCGCTGCCAGTTCTGGCGGCGCAGGGCGAGGCCAGCCCGACGCCGTGAGTCCCTGAAGCTCTTGGGCTGACACTCCCTGAACAGGGAGTGTCATCGGCTCCCTTGTCCGGTTCGGGCGGGGCACTCCGTACTCAGCCCGAGTGCTGTGATGAATCCGGGCTCGCTGTTCTGCCTGCGCCGCAGCGACAAAAGCAATGAAATGGTCGACCAGGGCAACTTCATCGCCGATGGCAGCACGCGGCTGTACGTGAACCGAATCGACGAGTTCGACACCGACCTGGGCGTGGCACGGGCCCTGCGTCTGCTGCCATTCGAGCCGGTGAACCTGGCCATCGAGTCCAGCGTGGTCACCATCCCCGAGCCCGGCACCTGGACACCGATGGCTGGCGGGCTGCTGGCGGTGGAAGACCTGCTCAAGACCTGCTCAAGCCCCTTCACGCCCGCTCGGCCACCCAGCCCGCCACGCTGGCCAGCGCGGCCGGCAGCGCTGCGGCGTCGGTGCCGCCGGCCATCGCCATGTCGGGCTTGCCGCCGCCTTTGCCGCCGACCTGCTGGGCGACGAAGTTGACCAGGTCCCCGGCCTTGAGCCTGGCGTTGCGGTCGGCAGTGACACCGGCCGCCAGCTGCACCTTGCCGCCGTCCACCGCGGCCAGCACGATGGCCGCGCTCTTGAGCTTGTTCTTCAGTTGGTCCAGCGTCTCGCGCAGCGCCTTGGCGTCGGCGCCGGGCAGCATCGCCGCCAGCACCTTCATTCCCGCCACGTCGACCGCCTGCGCGGCCAGCTCGTCGCCCTGGCTGGACGCGCGCTGGCTCTTCAGCGCAGTGATCTCGCGTTCGAGCGCACGCATCTGCTCGAGCAGCGCGCCGACCCGCGCGCCCAGTTCGGCCGGCGCCACCTTCAGCGCGCCGGCCAGGCCGCTGACGGTGCCTTCCAGCTGCTGCGTGTAGGCCAGCGCGTTGTCGCCGGTGACAGCCTCGATGCGGCGCACA
>JBBQOR010000477.1:0-2816 GCA_038331055.1 Burkholderiales bacterium | reverse complement strand
GAGCGTGTCGGCGACCGGGTCGCCATGCGGGTTGCGGAAGGTGTTCACGCCGACGATCGGGTATTCGCCGGTGTGCTTCTGCATCTCGTAGTGCATCGACTCTTCCTGGATCTTGCCGCGCTGGTAGCCGGTCTCCATCGCGCCGAGCACACCGCCGCGTTCGGCGATCTTCTCGAATTCGGCCAGCACCGCCTCTTCGACCAGTTCGGTCAGCTCGTCGATGATGAAGGCGCCCTGGCTCGGGTTCTCGTTCTTCGCCAGACCCCACTCGCGGTTGATGATCAGCTGGATCGCCATCGCGCGGCGCACGCTCTCCTCGGTCGGCGTGGTGATCGCCTCGTCGTAGGCGTTGGTGTGCAGGCTGTTGCAGTTGTCGTAGACCGCGATCAGCGCCTGCAGCGTGGTGCGGATGTCGTTGAAGGCGATCTCCTGCGCATGCAGGCTGCGCCCGCTGGTCTGCACGTGGTACTTCAGTTTCTGGCTGCGCTCGTTGGCGCCGTAGCGCTCCTTCATCGCCACCGCCCAGATGCGCCGCGCCACGCGGCCCAGCACGGTGTACTCGGGGTCCATGCCGTTGCTGAAGAAGAAGCTCAGGTTGGGCGCGAAGTCGTCCACGTGCATGCCGCGCGCCAGATAGGCCTCGACGAAGGTGAAGCCGTTACTCAGCGTGAAGGCGAGCTGGCTGATCGGGTTGGCGCCGGCCTCGGCGATGTGATAACCGCTGATGCTCACCGAGTAGAAGTTGCGCACGTCGTGCTGCACGAACCACTGCGCGATGTCGCCCATCACCTTCAGGCTGAACTCGGTGCTGAAGATGCAGGTGTTCTGCCCCTGGTCTTCTTTCAGGATGTCGGCCTGCACGGTGCCGCGCACATTGGCCAGCACCCAGGCGCGAGTCTTCGCCGCCTCGTCATCGGTCGGCTGGCGGTTGTTGTCAAGCGCAAAGCGGTCGAGCTGCTGATCGATGGCCGTGTTCATGAACATCGCCAGGATGCTCGGCGCCGGGCCGTTGATGGTCATGCTCACGCTGGTGGCGGGGTTCGTCAGGTCGAAGCCGCTGTAGAGCACCTTCAGGTCGTCCAGCGTGGCGATGCTGACGCCACTGTTGCCCACCTTGCCGTAGATGTCGGGCCGCAGGTCGGGCTCGTGGCCGTACAGCGTGACGCTGTCGAAGGCGGTGGACAGCCTCTTCGCCGGCTGCTCGGCCGACAGCAGCTTGAAGCGCCGGTTGGTGCGGAAGGCGTCGCCTTCGCCGGCAAACATGCGCGTCGGGTCTTCGCCTTCGCGCTTGAAGGCAAAGGTGCCGGCGGTGTACGGAAAGCTGCCGGGCACGTTTTCCAGCAGCAGCCAGCGAAGGATCTCGCCGTGGTCTTGCCAGGCGGGCAGCGCCACCTTGCGGATCTTGCTGCCGCTGAGTGTGGTGTGCGTCAGCGCGGTGCGGATTTCCTTGTCGCGGATCTTCACCACGTACTCGTCGCCGGCGTAGGCGCGCTGCATGTCGGGCCACATCGCCAGCAGCTTGCGCGCCTGCGCGTCCAGCCGCGCCTCGCGCTGCTGCGCGAGCTCGGTCAGCGCCTGCACCGCCCGCTCGCGTTCGGGCTTGTCGGCCTGCAGCATGCGGGCACTGGCCTGCAACTGCTGCACCTCGCGCGCCAACGCCGCCTGCTGAGCGGCATGGCGTTTGTAGCCGCGCACGGTGTCGGCGATGTCGGCCAGGTAACGCGCCCGCGCCGGCGGCAGGATCGGCGTCTGCTGCGTGCTGTGGCGCGTGGTCACGCGCGGCAGGCGGCCTTCGGCCAGCGCCAGGCCCAGACCACGCAGCCGGTCGGCCAGCGCCTGGTACAGCGCGGTCACGCCGTCGTCGTTGAAGCGGCTGGCCATGGTGCCGAAGACCGGCATCTGCTCGGGCGGCTGGCTGAACGCCTCCTGGTTGCGCTGCACCTGCTTGGCCACGTCGCGCAGCGCGTCCAGCGCGCCCTTGCGGTCGAACTTGTTGATTGCCACCAGCTGCGCGAAGTCGAGCATGTCGATCTTCTCCAGCTGGCTGGCCGCGCCGAACTCCGGCGTCATCACGTACAGCGGCACATCGACCAGCGGCACGATGGCGGCGTCGCCCTGGCCGATGCCCGAGGTCTCGACGACGATCAGATCGAAGCCCGCCGCCTTGCATGCGGCCAGCACATCGGGCAGCGCCTGGCTGATCTCGCTGCCGAAGTCGCGTGTGGCCAGGCTGCGCATGAACAGGCGCGCGCCGCTGCGCCAGGGCGCGATGGCGTTCATGCGGATGCGGTCGCCGAGCAGCGCGCCGCCGCTCTTGCGCCGGCTGGGGTCGATCGAGATCACCGCGATGCGCAGCGCATCGGCCTGGTCCAGGCGCAGGCGGCGGATCAGTTCATCCGTCAGGCTGCTCTTGCCGGCGCCGCCGGTGCCGGTGATGCCCACCACCGGCGTCTTCGCCGACGCCGCTGCGGCGTGCAGCTCAGCGCGCAAGGCCGGGTCGGCGCGCCCGTTCTCCAGTGCCGTGATGGCCTGCGCAAGGGCGCGCCAGGCCGCGTCGGTGTGGCCTTGCAGAGCGGCCACGGCCGTCGGTGCGTGCGGCGTCAGGTCGGCGTCGGCGCGCATCATCATCTCGCCGATCATGCCCTGCAGCCCCATGCGCTGGCCGTCTTCGGGGCTGAAGATGCGTGTCACGCCGTAGGCCTGCAGCTCGCCGATCTCGGCCGGCACGATGACGCCGCCGCCGCCGCCGAAGACCTGGATGTGCGCGCCGCCGCGCTGGCGCAGCAGGTCGACCATGTACTTGAAGTACTCGACAT
>JBBQOR010000476.1:0-2819 GCA_038331055.1 Burkholderiales bacterium | reverse complement strand
TTACTGTCGGCGCCTTTAAGCTTGCCCGCACGCTGCGCCTTGACCCAGTTGAACAGCATCTGCTCCACCACGCCCAGCGTCCTGGCCGCCGCGGCGATGCTCTGTCCGCCCTCGACCAGTCTGACGGCCTCCTGCTTGAATTCCAGCGTGTAGCGCGCCCGCACTGTCTTCGTCATTTTCGTTCTCCTTGCTTGCATTGAAACACTCAGCAAGAGGTACGTTTCGCGGGGGCAAGGTCATGACGCACCATTGCTACATCGGTCTTCCGCGGCACCACACCCAACACTGCCACAACACAGCCGCCAGGTGTTTCTTCGGCGCGATCTGCGGCTTCGGGCCGATTACTTCGCTAACCCCGCATTAACCCCGGGCGGACCCCAGCCGCCCCGTTCCTAAAATCTGCGGGTTGCGCAGCACGCCCGCATCCATGGCAACAGACCAGTCCAGGAGACAACGATGACCCAGAACACGACTCGCGGCGCCCGCCGCCACACCCTGAAGGCCATCGCCGCCTTCGGCGCGATGCTCGGCGCACCGGCCATCGTGCGCAGCCAGACGCCCTCGACGATCAAGATCGGCTGGGCCATCTCCAAGACCGGGCCCTTCGCGGGTGGCGCGTCGATCACGCAGTGGCCGAACTACCAACTGTGGATCAAGGACGTCAACGATGCGGGCGGCTTCAACCTGGGCGGCCGCCGCGTGATGCTCGAGGCCATCGAGTACGACGACCGCAGCCAGGCCGAGGAGGCGATCCGTGCCTGCGAGCGCCTGGTCAACCAGGACAAGGTCGACTTCATGCTGCCGCCGTGGGGCACCGGGCAGAACCTGGCCGTCGCGCCGATCTTCCGCCGCGCCAATATGCCGCAGCTCGCCGCGAGCCTGGTCAGCGACCGCATCCCCGAAATCGTCAAGAACTGGAACAACCTGTTCGCGCTGCTGAACACTGCCGCCACCTACGCCGAGGCGACGGTGGAGTCGCTGCGCGCGCTGCGCACGGCCGGCCGCATCGGCGACACGGTGGCGATGACGCACGTCACCGACGCGTTCGGCCTCGAGCTGTCGAACGCGGCGCGCCGCGCGCTCGGCGCCGCCGGCTTCAAGCTCAGCTACGACAAGGGCTATCCGCTGGGCACCTCCGACGTGGCGCCGATCATTGCCGAGGCCGAGCGCGCCAACGCCGACACCTTCATCGCGTTCAGCTACCCGCCCGACACCGTCGGCCTGACCGAGGCTGCGCGAGTGCGCGGCTACAACCCGAAGGTGTTCTACGTCGCCGTCGGCTCGGCCTTCCCGATCTACCGTGACCGCTTCAAGGAGAACGTCGAGGGCGTGATGGGCATCGGCGGCTGGAATCCGGACGTCACGCCGCAGTTCCGCCAGTACGTCGCGCGCCACGTCGAGATGCACAAACGCGAGCCGGACCGCTGGGGCTCTTCGCTCTTCTACGCCGGGCTGCAGGCGCTGCAGCAGGCCACCGAGAAGGTCGGCAAGCTCGACCGGGCGGCGATCATCAATCTGATCGACACCAGCACCTTCAATACGATCGTCGGTCCGCTGAGCTTCAAGGACAACATCCGCGTGGGCGGGTACTTCGTCGGCCAGTGGCAGGACGGCGACTTCGTCGGCGTGGGTCCGGCGCAGCCCGGCGCCAAGGCGGTCCGCTTCCCGAAGCCGAACTGGCGCGCCTGAGCACCTGAGCAGCTGAGCACCCAGCCACCCGGCACGGACCGCCCGCCGCCATCGCCGCCCTCATCGACGCCCTCATCGCGAGCCTGACGCTCGGGGGCATGTACGCGCTCGTCTCATTGGGGCTCAACCTTCAGTACGGCGTGGCGCGCATCATGAACCTGTCTTATGGCGACATGGTGATCGCCGCCGCCGTGCTTGCGTGGGCGCTGGTCAGCCAACAGGCGCTGTCGCCGTTCCTCGCAATGGCGCTGATCCTGCCGCTGGCGGCCATCGTCGGGCTGGGCATCTACCGCATCGCGCTGATGCCGCTGGTGCGCCGCGCGCCCAACCGCGAGGCACTCGAGGCCGACAGCCTGCTGGCCACCTTCGGGCTGCTCTTCCTGATCCAGGGCGTGATGCTGGCGGCAGTCGGCGGCGGCTACCTCAGCTACTCGTTCCTGTCGGTGCCGGTCGACGTGCTGGGCAGCAAGGTCGCCGCCAACCGGCTGTTGGCACTCGCGATCGCGCTGGGCGTCGGACTCGGGCTGTACTTGCTGCTGACCCGCACCCGGACCGGCACGGCGATCCGCGCGCTTGCGGTCGACCCGGTGTCGGCGCAACTCGTGGGCGTCGACATACGCAAGCTCGCGGGGCTTGCGTTCGCGCTCGGTGCGATGCTGGCCGCCCTTGCCGGCGTGCTGATCAGCACCTTCCTCACCTTCAGCGCCACCGTGGGCGTCGTCTTCACGATGAAGGCGCTGATCATCGTGATCATGGGCGGGGTGGGCAACCTGCCGGGCGGCATCCTCGCCGCATTCATGCTTGGCGGGGTCGAGAGCTTCGTCGCGATCTACGGCGACCCGCAGCTCACGCTCGCGTCGAACTACGCGCTGTTTCTCGCGGTGCTGCTGTTCCGGCCGAACGGGCTGTTCGGCAGGGCGACGCGGTGAGCGGTTCGCGCGCCGCACTCGCAGGCGTCGCGATCGCGGCGATCGCTGCGATCGCGCTGTTGGGCGCCGTTCCGGCGCTGGGCAACGACTACACGACATCGCTCGGCATCAACCTGCTGATGTTCGGCGTGCTGGCGACTGCCTGGGGCATGTTCTCGGGTACCACCCGCTACATCTCGCTCGGCTCGGTCTCTTTCTTCG
>JBBQOR010000475.1:0-2824 GCA_038331055.1 Burkholderiales bacterium | reverse complement strand
ACCCCTACACGGTGGGCCTGATGGGCTCGATCCCGGCGATGGACGAAGACCGCCCGCGCCTGTTGCAGATCGACGGCGCGATGCCGCGGCTGAACGCCATCCCCGCCGGGTGCGCCTTCAACCCGCGCTGCCCGCAGGTGTTCGACCGCTGCCGCCGCGAGCGGCCCGACCTGATGCCCGCGCGCGCGACGCAGTCTGCCTGCTGGCTGGTCGGGCAGGGGCACACGCCATGACCGCGTTGGTCGAAGTCACCGATCTGGCCAAGACCTTCGAGGTCTCGGCGCCCTGGCTCAACCGCGTGCTCGAAGGCAGGCCGCGGCAGTTCGTGCGTGCGGTGGACGGCGTCTCGTTCTCGATCCAGCCCGGGCGCACGCTGGCGCTGGTGGGCGAATCGGGTTGCGGCAAGAGCACTGTCGCGCGCCTGCTGGTCGGTCTGTACGACCCCAG
The DNA here is from genome assembly GCA_038331055.1 of Burkholderiales bacterium. GTDB lineage: Bacteria > Pseudomonadota > Gammaproteobacteria > Burkholderiales > Burkholderiaceae_C > Rubrivivax. The sequence continues at coordinate 2,377 of JBBQOR010000475.1, read as the reverse complement.
CCGCGGCAAGGTGCAGTTCGGCGGGCAGGACACGGCGACGATCCAGGGGGCTGAATTGCGCACCCTGCGCCGGCGCATGCAGATGATCTTTCAGGATCCCTTTGCCAGCCTGAACCCGCGCTGGCGGGTGCAGGACATCATCGCCGAGCCGCTGCTCGAACATGGGCTGGTGGCCAGCGACGAAGTGATGAAGGACAAGGTCGGCGAGCTGTTGCGTTCGGTCGGCCTGGCCGCGGCCGACCGTGAGAAGTTTCCGCACCAGTTCAGTGGCGGCCAGCGGCAGCGCATCAGCATCGCGCGCGCACTGGCCACGCAGCCCGAGTTCCTGGTCTGCGACGAACCCACCTCCGCACTGGATGTCTCGGTGCAGGCGCAGGTCCTCAACATCATGAAGGACCTGCAGCGCGAGCGCGGTCTGACCTACCTGTTCATCTCGCACAACCTGGCGGTGGTACGCCATGTGGCCGACGAGGTGGGCGTGATGTACCTTGGCCGGCTGGTCGAACTGTCGCCCAAGCGCGAACTGTTCAGCGCGCCGCGCCACCCCTACACGCGCATGCTGCTGGATGCGATTCCCGACATCCACATGACCGGCCGCGCGCGCACGCCGGTGCAGGGCGAAGTGCCCAACCCGCTGAGCCCTCCCGCCGGCTGCGCTTTCCATCCGCGCTGCCCGCATGCCAACGCGCGTTGCTCCAGCGAGCGGCCTCAGCTCAAGGCGATCCAGGGCATCCAGGTGGCCTGCCACGCGGTGGAGGAAGGCCGCATCTGACGTGCACCGCGTGCGGTGCCACGCGGTCCTTCAGGGCAGGAGCCGTTCGTCGCGGAACAGGTCGGCCACGCGCTCGCGTTCGCGGATCATCACCGGGCGGCCGCCGACGATCATCACTTCGGCCGCACGCGGGCGGCTGTTGTAGTTGCTCGCCATCGACATGCCGTAAGCGCCGGCCGACAGCACGGCTACCGTGTCACCCACACGCACGGCCAGCGGACGATCACGGCCCAGCCAGTCGCCTGACTCGCACACCGGGCCCACCACGTCCCACGCCAGCAGCGGCTCGTCGCTGCGCTGCACGCAGGGCTCGATGGCCATCCAGGCCTGGTACATCGCCGGGCGCAGCAGGTCGTTCATCGCCGCATCGACGACGCAAAAGCGCTTGCTCGCCGCCTCTTTCAGCACCAGCACCTGGGCCAGCAGCACGCCCGCGTTGCCGACCAGCGAGCGGCCCGGCTCGAGCAGCAACTCGCGCTGCCCGTGACCGCGCGCGTCCAGCCGCTGCAGGATGCGCGTGACCAGTTCACCCGCGTCCGGCGGGCGCTCGTCGGTATAGGTGATGCCCAGACCGCCGCCGACGTCCACATGGTGCAGCGGGATGCCCGCGGCCTCGACCGCCTCGACCAGATCGAGCAGGCGGTCCAGCGCGTCCAGGTAGGGCTCGATCTGCACGATCTGCGAGCCGATATGGCAGTCGATGCCCACCACCTGCAGCCCGGGCAGCCGGGCGGCGTGCCGGTAAGCGGCCAGCGCCCGCTCGTGCGCGATGCCGAACTTGTTGTCCTTCAGGCCGGTGGAGATGTAGGGGTGCGTGCCGGCGTCGACATCCGGGTTCACGCGCAGGCTCACCGGCGCAAGGCAATCCAGCGCGACGGCCTCGGCCGACAGCGCGTCGAGTTCGGCTTCGCTCTCCACGTTGAAGCAGCGCACGCCGGCCTGCAGCGCCGCGCGCATCTCGCTGCGCCGCTTGCCCACGCCGGAGAACACCACCTTGGACATGTCGCCGCCGGCCGCGCGCACGCGCGCCAGTTCGCCGGCCGAGACGATGTCGAAGCCGCAACCGGCTGCCGCCAGCGTCTGCAGCACGGCCAGCGTCGGGTTGGCCTTCATGGCGTAACACAGCAGATGGCGCCGGCCGGTGAGTGCGCGCTGGTAGGCCGCGGCGGCTTCCAGCATCGCGGCTTGGGAATAGACGAAGAGCGGGGTGCCGAACTCGCGCGCCAAGGCGTCCAGCGAGACGCCGTCGAGCAGAAGTTCGCCGGCGATGCGCGCCAGATTCGGCGCACCGGGCAGCGGTTGCGGGCTCATCGGGCGCTCATCGGGTCGGCGCGGCCGCCGCCGAGGCAGCGGCCGCCGGCGGCAACACCAGCGGCCCTTTCTGTCCGCAGCCGCTGACGCCTGCGGCGAGCAGGGTGGCAAGCACGATGAGCAGCAGCGTCGCGCGGGCACTGACTACACTCGGTTGACAAGATTTTTTCGACATCCGGACAATTCTAGACACCATGCCCGCCGCCACCCCGCTGACCGATGCCGAGTACCGACGGCTCACCGATGCCCTGCTTGCGGCCATCGAGTTGCAGGCCGACCGCTGGCTGCAGCGGG
>JBBQOR010000474.1:0-2829 GCA_038331055.1 Burkholderiales bacterium | reverse complement strand
GCCCAGGCAACGAACTCGGCCAGGTTGTTCGGCGGCACACGCTCGGCGTTGACCGCCATCACCATCGCCGTGCCGAGGAAGTTGGTCACCGGACGGAAGCTCTTCTCCGCGTCGTAGGGCAGCTTGCTGAAGGTGTGCGGGTTGATGGTCAGCATGCTGGTGTTGCCCAGCAGCAGCGTGTAGCCATCGGCGGGCGCCTGCAGCAGCGCTTGCGCGGCGACCAGGCCACCGCCGCCGGGCTTGTTGTCGACGATCAGCTGCTGCCCGGTGTTGGCGCGAAAGACCTCGCCCACCTGGCGCATCGCCGCATCGAGCGTATTGCCGGCGGCGAAGGGCACGATCACGCGCACCGGCTTGTCGGGAAAGGTCTGCGCCAGCGCGCTGCTGACGATCAGTGCACTGGCCAGGCCGGCCTGCGCGGTGCGTGCGACGAAAGATCTGCGGTTCATGTGGGGTCTCCGTTTTGGGTGGTCATGGCCGGTCCGTCAGGCCGCGCAGCAGCGCGGCGAGGCGGGCCGGATGTTCGAAGGGAACGAGGTGGCCGGCGCCCTCGATCAGGTCGAGCCGGGCGCCGGGAATCATCTGGGCAAGCTCTTCGGAAAGCGCCAGTGGCGTGACGGGGTCGGCTGTGGCGCCGACCACCTGCACTGGCAGCGCCAGGCCCGGCAGGTGCTGGCGCTGATCTGCCCGCAGCGCGGCGGCGCGGTGCTGACGCACGGCCGTGGCGGCGCCCACGGCCTGCATGTCGGCGCGCACCTCGGCGCGCAGCGTCTCGTCCTGCTGGCCCTGCGCGCTGAGCAGAAAGCCGACCAGGCCGCCGACGAAGCGGTCGAAGTCACGCTCGATGCTGGCGATGGCGCGCTCGCGCAGCGCGGTGCCCTCCTGCGTGTCCGCACGCGCCGAGGTGCAGACCAGTCCGAGGCCCTGCACCGCACGCGGCGCGCTGTGCATCATCTGCAGTGCCACGTAGCCGCCCATCGAGTAGCCGGCGATCACCAGCGGACGCTCGGGCGGCAGATCGGCCAGCATCGCCCAGGCGTCATCGGCCATCGCCGCGATGGTGGGCTGCGTGCGCAGGTCGGCTATGCGGAGCTCGACCGCATCGTCGAAGTGCTGGCGCAGCCGGTCGAAGACCCGCGGAGTGTTCAGCAGACCGGGCAGCAGCAGCAGCACAGGGCTCATCGGCATCATGCGGAGCAGGACGGTGGAATGACGTAACCCTCGGAGGCGCGCTCGCGCAATTCGCGCTTGAGCACCTTGCCGACGGGGTTGCGCGGCAGGGCCGCGAACAGCATCAGGTGTTCGGGCACCTTGTACAGCGCCAGGCGCCGGTCGTCACGCAGGTAGGCCACCAGCGCGTCCAGCGTGGGCGCAGGGTGGCCGGTGCGCGTCACCAGGCAGGCACAGGCCTTCTCGCCCAACGCGGCATCGGGCACGGCCACTACCGCCACTTCGGCCACCGAGGGGTGACCGAGCAACAGCGCCTCGACCTCCTCGGCCGAGATCTTCATGCCGCCGCGCACGATGATGTCCTTGCAGCGGCCGACGAAGCGGTAGAACTGCTGCGCGTCGCCGGCGATCTCGAACAGGTCGCCGGTGCGGTAGTAGCCCTGGGCGTCGAAAGCACGCGCGGTCATCGCCGGCGCATTGAAGTAGCCGGCAAAGATGGTCGGCCCGGCCACGCGCAGTTCGCCCGCCACGCCGGGCGCGCTGATCTCGGCCTCGCTGTCCGGGTCGACCAGCCGCGTGCTGATCTTCTGTGCCGTCGAGATGGCCGAGAACGTCCGCCCGACGCCCGCGCGGGCGAAGTACTGCGCGCGCAGCGCGGGGTCGGGGATGTCACGCGGCGAGGCCGTCAGCGCCGCGCCCTCGTTGCTGCCGAAGTAATTGACGATCTGCACGCCGCGTTCGGCGAATCCGCACACCATCCAGGGCGACAGCGGCGCCGAGCCCGAGCCGATGCGCGACAGGCGCTGCAGGTCGATGCCGTCCAGCAGCGCGGGCTGCTTGAGCAGTTGGTTCAGGATCGCCGGCGGGGCCACGCTGTAGTCGATGCGTTCCTCGCGCAACTGCTGCAGGAAGACCGGCAGGTCGAAGGGGTGGTGCTGCACCAGCGTGCCGCCCAGGCGCAGCCAGGCAGCCACGCCGGTGGACCAGCCGGCCATGTTGACCAGCGGGAAAGGGTTGAGCAGCCGCGCGCCGGGTTGCAACTCGGCCGCTTCGATGATCGACGGCGCGACGATCAGCCACTCGTTGTGGCTGCGCGGCACGCCCTTGGGCGCCGCCTCGGTGCCCGAGGTCCAGCACAGCGTGGCGATGTCGTTGGCGCTGAGGGCGGCGTCGGCGCGCTCCAGGCCCGGGCCGGTGTGGGCGACGAGTGCCGCGTCCAGCGAGATCACGCCTGCGGGCAAGGCCGCGCCGAAGGCCAGCACGCCCAGCGCTGCGCGTTCGCTGTCGGTATCACTGTCGCGGACCTCGGCCAGCGTGCGCCACATGTCCGCCGCAGCATGGCGGCCGTTGCGCGCCGCAGTCACGACGAAGGGGGCCTGCGTCAGCGCCAGCACGTGATGCAGTTCGAACTCGCGGAACTGCACCGGCACCGGGCTGACGATCACGCCCAGCCGCAGCGCTGCCAGATAGACCAGCACCTGCTCGACGCTGTTGACCAGTTGCACCACCAGCACCTGGTCGCGCCGCAAGCCCAGCGCGCGCAGCACTGCGGCCATGCGCGCCACCTCGGCGCCCAGCTGCGCCCAGCTCAGCCGGCGCGCGGCGCCGTCGGTGAGCAAGGCGCGGTTGGGCGCATCGACCAGCGCCTCGCGCGACGGG
>JBBQOR010000473.1:0-2842 GCA_038331055.1 Burkholderiales bacterium | reverse complement strand
GGTTCACCGCCCTTGCGACGAGCCGCGTGATCGGCGCGACGGAGCGCAGTGCCGGCCGACGGCCGACGGCCGGGGGGGGGCCGCCGCTCAGGCCGTCAGTTCGGGCGCCTTGATCCGGCCAGCGCGCTGCACCAGCCAACGCTCGAGTTCGTCGGCGGGCAGCGGCCGGCTGTACAGGTAGCCCTGGCCGCGCTCGCAGTTCAGCTGCCGCATCAGCGCGGCCTGGCCTTCGGTCTCGATGCCCTCGGCCACGCAGGTCATGCCCAGCGTGCGGGCGACCTGGAGGGTGGCTTCGATGACCACGCGGTGGTAGCCCGAAGCCTCGACCTGGCTGAGGAAAGAGCGGTCGATCTTCACCGTGTCGACCGGCATCTGGTGCAGGCAGGCGAGCGAGGAATAGCCGGTGCCGAAGTCGTCCAGCGCCAGGCGCACGCCCAGAGCCTTCAGCGCTTCGAGCGTGCGTTGCACGGTCTGGTCCTGCGCAGCCAGACTCTCGGTCACCTCCAGCTGCAGCATCGACGGCGCAAGCCCGGTCTGCTGCAGCACGCTGCGCACCGAGTGCACCAGCCCGGGCATCAACAGTTGCGCGCGCGACAGGTTCACGGCCAGCAGCGCGGGCCGCCGCTCACCGAGCGTGCGGCCCCAGTCGGCGAACTGGCGGCAGGCCGCTTCGAGCACGTAGTCGCCCAGCGCGCCGATCAGCCCGGCCTCTTCGGCGACGGGGATGAACTCCACCGGCGGCACCAGACCTCGCTCGGGGTGACGCCAGCGCGCCAGCGCCTCGACGGCGCAGACAGAGCCGTCGGCCAGTGTCACCACGGGCTGGAAGACGACGAACAGCTCGCGCTCGCGTAGCGCACGGCGCAGATCGGTCTCGAGCTCCAGCGCACGCACGACGCGATCCTGCATCGAGCGATCGAACACCACGCAGCGCCCGCGGCCGGCGCGCTTGGCCTCGTACATCGCGGTGTCGGCGTCACGCAGCACGGTGTCGGCATCCTCGCTCGCCTGCCCCGCCGGGTCCGACATGACGATGCCGATGCTGGCGCTGCTCTGCACATGGTGGCCGTCGATCAGGTAGGGCTCGGCCAGTGTCCGCAGCAGCCGCTCGGCGATCAACAACGCGTCGGGTGGCGCGCGGATGCCCTCGAGCACGACGACGAACTCGTCGCCACCGATACGCGCCGCGGTGGAAAAGCCGGAGTCCATGCGCGCCACCGCATCGCCCGGCCGCAGCGTATCGCCCAGCCGCAGGGCAATCTGGCGCAGCAGTTCGTCGCCTGCGCCATGGCCCAGCGTGTCGTTGACCTGCTTGAAGCGGTCGAAGTCCATGAACAGCACGGCGAATCCGTAGCCCGGGTGGCGCCGTGCGTGGTCCAGCGCGCGCTGCACACGCTGCAGCACCACGCTGCGGTTGGCCAACCCGGTCAGCCCGTCGGTGCGGGCGCCATGCGCTAGCTGGTCCTGCAGCCGCCGGCGGTCCGTGATGTCGGCCAGGCAGCTGACGACGCCGTCGGGCTGCCCCAGCGCGTCCTGCAGCGGCTCGGTGTTGACGAGCAGCCAGCGCACCTGGCCGTCGGCGGCGCGCACGCCCATCGCCTCGCCGCGCAGGCCGCGGCCGCTGCGCAGCGTGCGCGTGGCGGGGCGCTCGATCACCGGCAGCTCGCTGCCGTCCTCGTACAGCGCGTGCCAGCCCGGATCCAGCGGATCACTGCCGAGCAGCTGCTCGCGGGCCAGGCCGATCATGGCCTCGGCCGCCGGGTTGGCCTCGAGCACGGTGCCGTCGGCCGCCTGCACCAGCACACCGGCGGGCAGTGCGGCCAGCAACGCGGCCTGGCGCAAGCGCTGGGTCACCCGCTCGGTGATGTCGGATTCCACGGCGACGAAGCCGCTCAGGCGGCCCTGGCTGTCGCGCAGCGGCTGGATGTCTGCATCCAGCCAGTAGTCGCGACCATCCTTGCCGGTGTTCAGCACTTCCACCCGCAGGCCCTCGCCGCGCTCGAACGCCAGACGCATGCGTTCGATCGTGAGCGGGTCGGTGCGCGGGCTTTGCAGCAGCGCCCCGGGGTGGCGTCCGCGCACCTCGTCGAGCGTCCATCCGGTCAGCCGGGTGAAGGCTTCGTTGACCCAGTCGATGCGCCGTTCGGCGTCGGTGACGATGACCACGTTGTGCGTGCGCTCGGCCACCAGCGCGAGGCGCTGCACGTCGGCCGCCTGCCGGGCCTGCTGGCGCAGATGGCGGCGGACCGCGCGCACAGTGGGCTCGACCACGCCCAGCGCCAGCCCCAGCAGTACCAGCAGCATCGCGAGCGCGCCGCGTTCGGCCATCGCGGCCGCCTGCACGCTGCGCCGCTGCACCTCGAACTGCAACTCGTCGAAAAGACTCTGCGCCGCGCGCAGCGCGCGCTCGGCTTCCAGTTGCACCGCGGCGTTGGCCTCCAGCACGCCCTCTCCATCCGAATGTAGCCGCCGCAGCAGCACCTGGCTGCGATACCACAGCCGCTCACGCGCGTTGTGCCACTGCGCCAGCGCCAAGGGTGGCGCGCCGTCACGCAACAGCAGCGGCTCGATCTGCAGCGCATCGCGTTGCGATGCCGCCAGCACCTGCTCCAGCGACAACGCTGCGGCCGCATCGTCGGGCGCGGCGGTCGCTGCCGCAGCCTGACGACCGACCGCCTGCGTGAAGGTGCGCTGCAGCGCGGCCATGCCGATGATGCGGGCGTCATCGTGGCGCAGGCGCTCGTGCTCACGGGTGAACCACGCCTGTCCGGCGCTGAGCAAGGCGATCAGCGTCAACGCGGCCAGCATGGCCAGGCGCACGCGCCCGGGCAGCGAGGACTCA
>JBBQOR010000472.1:0-2843 GCA_038331055.1 Burkholderiales bacterium | reverse complement strand
GGGGTCATGAAGAAGCGCCAACGGGTGGCCGTGGTGGCCGCGGTGGCCGTGTTGCTGTGCGGGGGTGTTGCGCTCGCGGTATGGCGCGGTGCCGCCGACGGCCCCTGGACGGCAGGCAACGCCAGCGCGGCGGCCGCAGACCACTCAGGCAGCAAGCCTGGCGACAAGCCCGGCGGCATGCCCGGCGACAAGCCCGGCCGCAAGCCTGGCGAAAGGCCCGAGGCGCTGCTGGAGTTCCTGCCGCGCGAGCTGGTGCAGCCGGCCCGGGCCCCGATGCCCGAGCGGCTGGAGTTCTCCGGTCCGCTGGTGGCGCCGGCCACGGCGGTGCTGCGCGCCAAGGGCGCGGGCACCTTGCTGGCGCTGCAGGTGGCCGAGGGCGACCGCGTGCTGGCCGGCCAGGTGGTGGGGCGCATCGACCTCGCCGACCAGGCCAGCCGCGCGGTGGAGCGCGACGCCGGTGTGGAGGTGGCGCGCACGGCGCTCGCGCAGGCCGAGCGCATGCATGCCAGCAACGCCGGGCTGGCCGCGCAGCAGTTCATCTCGGCGGTGGCGCTGGACAACTCACGCGCCGCGGTGGAGACCGCGCGTGCCCAGTTGGCCGCCGCTCAGGCGTCGCTGCAGACCACCCGGCTGGGCCTGCGCGACGCCACGCTGTCGGCGCCGATCGCCGGCATCGTCGCGCGGCGCCATGTGCTGCCCGGCGAGAAGGTCGCGCCCGAGCAGGCGGTGCTGACCCTGGTCGATCTGTCCATGCTGGAGCTGGCGGGCAATGTGGGCACGCATCTGGTCAGCCGGCTGCTGCCCGGCATGCCGGTGCAGGTGAGCGTCGAGGGGTCCGAGCAGCCGGTGGCCGGGCGCATCGCCCGCATCGCGCCGGCGGCAGAGGCCGGCACGCGTTCGATCGCGGTCACGATCTCGCTGGCCAATCCGCGACGATGTGCCGCGGTGGCCGCCGGCGCGGCCGAGCGCCTTGCGGCGTGCAGCGAGAGCTTTCGCGCCGGCCAGTACGCGCTGGCCAGCGTGCTGCTGCCCGATACGCAGCCGCGGCTGACGGTGCCGCTCACCGCCATCGCCCTCAGCGGCGGGCAGGACCATGTCTGGCTGATCGCCGACGGCGCGCTGGCGCGGCGGCCGGTCACGCTGGGCCGGCGCGACGAGGCCGGCGGCCGTGTCGAGGTGCTGGAGGGCGTGCAGGACCGTGCCACGCTGCTGGCAGTGCGCTTCGACAACCTGCGCGAGGGCGCCAAGGCGCAGGTGGTGGCCGCCCGCGCCGCGGCGGTCGCGTCGGGGTCCGCCCCAGCCCCCGCCGCGCTGCGCTAGGAGCCCGCCATGTGGATGACGCGCATCGCGATCGCCAACCCGGTGTTCGCCGCCATGGTGATGCTGGCGCTGTGTGTGCTGGGGCTCTTCAGCTATCTGAGGCTGGGCGTGGAGCAGATGCCCGACATCTCGCCGCCGGTGGCCTTTGTCGATGTGCGCTACCCCGGCGCCAGCCCGGAGGCGGTGGAGCGTGAACTGACCAAGCTCATCGAGGAGACGGTCAACAGCATCGCCGGTGTCAAGCGCATCACCTCGCGCAGCTTCGAGGGGCGCAGCCAGACCAGTGTGGAGTTCAGCCTCAACGCCGACATGGCGCGGGCGATGCAGGACCTGCGCGACCGCGTGTCGGCGGCGCAGCCGGCCTTCCCGCGTGACGCGAAGGCGCCGCTGATCACACGCTTCGACAACGAGAACAGCCAGCCTGTCGTCAACCTGGCGCTGCTGTCGGCCACCCGCGGCGGGCGTGAGCTCTCGCTGCTGGCCGAGCAGACGGTGGCCAAGCGGCTGCAGCGCGTCGAGGGCGTGGCACGTGTCGACCTGTCGGGCCTGGCCACACGCGAGTTGCGCATCGACCTCGATCCGGCGCGGCTGCGCGCCTACGGCGTCACGCCGGCGCAGATCGCCGCCGCGCTGCGTGAAGCCAACGCCGATCAGCCGGTGGGGCTGCTGTCGGGGCCGGTGCAGGACACGCTGCTGCGCGTGGAAGGCCGGGTACGCGACCCGCGCCAGTTCGAGCGGCTGGTGGTGGCGCAGCGCAACGGCCTGGCGCTGACGCTGGCCGACCTGGGCAACTTGGTCGAGCGCGAACGCGAGCCCGACACGCTGGCGCGCATCAACGGCCAGCGCGCCATCAACTTCAACATCTTCCGCCAGCAGGACGCCAATATCGTGCTCACCGGCGACGCCGTCAAGGCGGCGGCCGACGAGCTGCGCAAAGGGCTGCCGCCGGATGTCGAACTGCGCCTGATCTACGCCGGCAGCGACTTCGTCAAGAGCTCGCTCGAGGGCCTGCAGGGCACGCTGATCGAAGGCGCGCTGCTGACGGTGGCCATCGTCTTCCTCTTCCTGCACTCCTGGCGCAGCACGGTGATCACCGGTCTGACGCTGCCGATCTCGGTGATCTCGAGCTTCATCGCCGTGCACGCCCTGGGCTTCACGCTGAACTTCATGACGATGATGGCGCTGAGCCTGTGCATCGGGCTGCTGATCGACGACGCGATCGTGGTGCGCGAGAACATCGTGCGCCACCTGGGCATGGGCAAGAACCCTGTCAGGGCGGCGCTGGACGGCACGCAGGAGATCGGCCTGGCGGTGATGGCCACCACCTTCGCGCTGTGCGCGGTGTTCGTGCCGGTGGCCTTCATGGGCGGCATCGTCGGCAAGTTCTTCTATCCCTTCGGCATCACGGTCGCGGTGGCGGTGCTGGTCAGCCTGTTCGTCAGCTTCACGCTGGACACGATGCTCTCTGCCGTCTGGCATGAGCCGCCGTCGACGCGGCTGAAGACGCTCTGGGGCATCGGGCA
>JBBQOR010000471.1:0-2851 GCA_038331055.1 Burkholderiales bacterium | reverse complement strand
GCCCCCGCGCCCCCGGGCAGGCAAGGACGCAGCGCGCGCCGGCGCTGCTGCAGAGGGAGGATCGGCGATTTTAGGGCGTGCGACGCGTCGGCCTTGCGCTGGCACAGGGCGGTCGCCCGTGCCGCGCTTGCGCGCTGTGCTGGGCAACAATGCCCGTCGCCGCTGCCGCCGACCCTTGAAAGCACCCGCCCCCACGCCCGAGTTCACCACCGCCCTGCGCCGCCCATGCTGACGTGCGCCATCGTGCTGGCGGCCGGCCGCGGCGAGCGGCTGCGGCCGCTCACCGACCACACGCCCAAGCCGCTGCTGGTGGTTCGCGGGCGGCGCCTGATCGAGTGGCATCTGCTGGCGCTGGCGGCGGCCGGGGTGCACGAGGTGGTCATCAACACCGCGTGGCTGGAGGCGCAGTTCCCGCAGGTGCTGGGCGATGGCCGCCGATACGGCTTGTCGCTGCACTACTCCACCGAAGGACGCGACCACGGAGGCGCGCTGGAGACCGCCGGCGGCATCGCCAAGGCGCTGCCCTGGCTGGGCGAGTGCTTCTGGGTCGTCTCGGGCGATGTCTTACTGCCGGGTTTCGGCTTCGATGCCGACGCCGCGGCGCGTTTTGCAGCCGGACATGACCTCGCTCACCTGTGGCTGGTGGACAACCCGCCGCACCATCCGGGTGGCGATTTCGGCATCGACGGGCGCGGCCGTGCGCTGCGCGATGCACCGCAGCGCTTCACCTGGGCCAGCGTGGGACTGTTCCGCGCCGAGCTTTTCGCCGGCCTGGCGCCGGGCACGCGGCTGCCGCTGCGCCCGCGGCTCGAGGCGGCGATCGAACAGGGCCGCCTGGGCGCCGAGCGCTGGCACGGCGAATGGACCGATGTCGGCACCGCCGAGCGCCTTGCCGCGCTGAACGCGTCAGGCCCTGACGCTTCGCCGGCCGCCGCGTAGCATCGGCCGATGCTTCGCCTGGCGCTGAACGTTGCGGTGGTCGGTGCCGGCCCGGTCGGGCTGGCGCTGGCGCTGCATGCCGCGCGCGCCCTGCCACAGGCGCGGCTGACATTGTTCGACGCGCGGCCCGCCGATCAGGATGTGGCGGCCGACCCGCGCACGCTGGCGCTGTCGCTGGGCAGCGTGCAGTTGCTGCAGCGTCTGCAGGCCTGGCCGGCCGAGGCCGCGCAGCCGATCACCACCGTGCATGTCTCACAGGTGCCGCCTTCGCCTTCGCCGTTCGGCCCGCCGGAAGTGACGCTCAGCGCCGCCGAGGCCGGCGTGCCGATGCTCGGCGCCGTGCTGCCCTACGGCGCTCTCGTGGCGCGGCTGCAGACGGCCTGGCTCAGCGCCGCTGCGGCGCAGCCCGAGCGGCTGCACACGCGAATGGGCACCAAGGTGGACGCGCTGAAACCGCTGCCCGGTGGGGTGGAGGTGGACGCCGGCATCGCCGAGAGCTTCGATCTGGCGGTGGTGGCCGAGGGTGGCGTCTTCGCCGCGCAGGCGCGCAAGGCGCTGGTGCACGACTACCGGCAGACCGCCTGGGTGGGCACGCTCACGCTGGAGGGCGGCGCCGACGGCGTGGCCGGCACCGCCTTCGAGCGCTTCACGCGTGAGGGGCCGCTGGCCCTGCTGCCCCTGCGCGCGCGTGCAGACGCCGCGCCGGGCACCCGCCGCGCAGCGATCGTCTGGTGTGTGGACCATGACGACGACCCGGTGGCCGCGCTCAGCGAAGCGCAGCGCCTGGCGGTGCTGGCCTGCCTGCTGCCGCGCGCGGCCGGGCGGCCGCTGGCGCTGTCGCCGCTGAAGGCCTTCCCGCTCGGCCTCAACGCCGAGCGCACGCTGGTGCAGGGCACGGCGGGCGAGCCCGGGCGCATCGTGCGCATCGGCAACGCGGCGCAGACCCTGCACCCGGTGGCGGGCCAGGGCCTGAACCTGGGGCTGCGCGATGCCTACGCGCTGGTCGACGCGCTGCGTCTGGCCGAGCAGGTGGATGCCGCGCTGGCGCGGGTGGAATGGGCGCGCGCGCCCGACCGCTGGGGCACCATCGCCACCACCGACTTCCTGGCCCGCAGCTTTACCTGGCGCGCGCCCGGCGTGGCCGCGGCGCGCAGCCTGGGGCTGGCCGTGCTGCAGGCCGCGGGGCCGCTGAAGCGGGCGTTGGCGCGGCAGATGATGTTCGGCTGGCGCTGACGCGCCACGGCTTTCAGCTGACCCGTTGGCTACGGCGCCTACAGCCGCCGATGCGCCAGCGCAGGCAGCCTGCGCCGCACCGACGCCGTGGCCGCATGGTCGATGTCGGCCAGCACGACGCCCTCGCCGTCTGCCTCGCGCACCGCCAGCACCTCGCCCCAGGGGCCGACGATCATGCTGTGGCCCCATGTGCGGCGGCCGTTCTCGTGCGTGCCGCCCTGCGCCGGGGCGATCACGTGGCACTGGTTCTCCACCGCGCGGGCGCGCAGCAGCAGCTCCCAGTGCGCCTGCCCGGTGGTGTAGGTGAAGGCCGAGGGCACGCACAGCAGATCGCAGGGCGGCGTCATCAGCGCGCGGTACAGCTCGGGGAAGCGCAGGTCGTAGCAGACCGACAGGCCCACGCGCAGCGGCCCCGCCTGCAGCGCCACCGGCGTGCTGCCGGCGTCCAGCGTGCGCGCCTCGTCGTAGCGCCGCTCGCCCTCGTCGAAAGCGAACAGGTGCACCTTGTCGTAATGCGCCGCCTCACGGCCGTCCGGCGCATGGACGATGCAACGGTTGAGCGCCCGATCGGCATTGGCGGTTCGTATGGGCAGCGTGCCGCCGACGATCCACATCGCATGGCGCTGCGCCGCCTCGGCCAGAAAGTGCTGGATCGGGCCGTCGCCGGGGGTCTCGGCGT
>JBBQOR010000470.1:0-2860 GCA_038331055.1 Burkholderiales bacterium | reverse complement strand
GCACCGAGCCGATACTGCCGTTCATCATCGTGATGAGCCTGCTGCTGGTCTGGCGCCACGAAGGCAACATCCGCAAGCTGCTCGGCGGCACCGAGTCCCGCCTGGGCCACAAGGCCCCTTCGCCCGCCGGCACTACGCCGGCTTCCCATTCCCGTTCCCAGCGCAAAGGCCACTGAACATGGTGCAGAGATTCGATGTCGGGGCCCGCCTGTCCGAGATGGCGGTGCACAACGGCATCTGCTGGCTGGCCGGCCAGGTGCCCGCCGATGCCACCGCCGACGTCACCGGCCAGACGCAGCAGGTGCTGGCTGCCGTCGATGCGCTTCTCGCGCGTGCCGGCACCGACAAGACGCGCATCCTGATGTGCCAGATCTTCCTCGCCGATCTGGCCGACTTCCCGGCCATGAACGCCGTCTGGGACGCCTGGGTCGCCGCGGGCGACGCACCGCCGCGTGCCACGGTGCAGGCCGCGCTGGCGCGGCCGCAGTGGAAGATCGAAGTGGTGGTCACGGCGGCCGTCTGAGATGGCGGGCCGAACCTCCTTGCGCAGCGTGCTGGGGCTGCTCGCCCTGGTGCTGGGCGTCAGTCTGGCCAGCCAGTGGTGGTCGCAGCAGCAGGCCGGCGAGGTGGGCCAGCAGTTGGCCGCGCTGGCGGCGCCCGGCGACATCGTGATGCTGTCCTCCGACACCTGCGCGCCGTGCCTGGCGGCGCGGCGGTGGATGCAGCAGCACAAGGTGGCCTTTGCCGAATGTTCGATCGAGCGCGACGCTGACTGCGCCGAGCGCTTTCGCACCGCCGGTGCGCCGGGAACGCCGTTGCTCTTCGTGCGCGGCCAGCCTCAGCTGGGTTTCGTGCCCGAAAGGCTGCGCGCTGCGCTGCAGCGCCCGGCATGAGGCGCCTGGGGCACTCTGGCGGCTCTAGCCCGCCAGACCCAGCCGCGCCAGGTCCCCGCGACCCTGGCGGACCAGCGCAGGCTCGTCGGTGCTGAGGTCGATCACCGTCGTCGGCTGAGCCGGGCAGGCGCCGGCGTCCACCACCGCCTGCACCTGGCGGTCGAGCCGCTCGACGATGTCGTCGGCATCGTTCAGCGGTTCGCTGTCGCCGGGCAGGATCAGCGTGGTCGCCAGCAGCGGTTGGCCGAACTGCGCCAGCAGCGCCTGCGTCACGCGATGGTCGGGCACACGCAGGCCGATGGTGCGGCGCGAAGGGTGGCTCAGCCGCCTCGGCACCTCCTTCGTTGCTTCGAGGATGAAGGTGTAGGGGCCCGGTGTGCCCAGGCGCAGCAGCCGGTACTGGCGGTTGTCGACCCGCGCGTAGCTCGACAGCTCTGACAGGTCGCGGCACAGCAGCGTCAGGTGGTGCTTGTCGTCCACCTGGCGGATGCGGCGCAACTGCTCGGCCGCGGTCTTGTCGTCGAGCCTGCAGACCAGCGCATAGCTCGAGTCGGTAGGTATCGCAGCGACGCCTCCGGCGCCCAGGATCTGCGCGGCCTGCCACAGCAGCCGCTGCTGCGGGTTCTGCGGATGGACCTCGAAACGCTGCGCCATCGCGGCTTTTCAGTCGGGGTCAGGAGGCGCGCTGCACGCGCTGCTGGAGCGCCAGCCAGACCGGCTTCAGGTGGCCGGGCAGGTCGGGCAGGCTGCCGAACTCGGTGCGGCTCTCGCCGGGTGCGTGGAAGTCGCTGCCGCGGCTGGCGAGCAGGCCGAATTCGTGCGCAGTGTTGGCATAGCGGCGCTGTTCGTCGGCGCTGTGGCTGCCCGTCATCACCTCCACCGCCTGCCCGCCGTGCCCGCAGAACTCGGTGAAGAGCGCGAAGTCCTCGGTCGGCGTGAAGCGATACCGGGCCGGGTGCGCGATGACGGCGACGCCGCCGGCCCCGGTGATCCAGCGCACCGCGTCGCCCAACGCAGCCCAGCGGTGCGGCACGTAGCCCGGCTTGCCCGCCACCAGAAAGCGGCGAAAGACCTCGTGCGTGTCGGCGCAGATGCCGCGCTCGACCAGCCAGCGCGCGAAGTGCGTGCGCGAGACCAGCTCGGGGTTGCCGACGTACTGCAACGCGCCTTCATAGGCGCCGCTGATGCCGGCACCGGCCAGCCCCTCGGCCATCAGCCGGGCACGGGCGTCGCGGCCGCCGCGGGTGGCGGCCAGCCCGCCGAGCAAGGCGTCGTCCAGCGGATCGACCCCCAGACCGACGATGTGCACGGTCTGGCCGAGGAAGCTGACCGACACCTCGACGCCGGCCAGATAAGCCATGCCCAGCGCCAACGCCGCGTCGCGGGCCCGGGTCTGGCCGGACAGCTCGTCGTGGTCGGTCAGCGCCCACAGCTCGACGCCCTGGGCGGCCGCGCGCGCCGCTACAGCGCCGGGCTCCAGCGTGCCGTCGGACACCGTGGAGTGGCAGTGCAGGTCGGCGTTGGTCAGGTGGTGGTGCACCGACCCGATTCTAGGGACGGGGTGCGGCAGCGTCGGCGCGCGGCGCGGCCTCGACGCGGCGGCGCACCAAGGTGCCCTCGGTGGTCTGGCGGTCGTCGCGGAACAGGCCCTCGAAGCGGTCGCCGCTGGCCCAGGTCAATATGCCCTGGCCTTCCTTGCGGCCGCCCTTCCACGCGCCGGCGTAGCGGTCGCCGTTCTTCCAGACATAGACCCCGATACCGTCGGGCACGCCGGCGGCGAAGCCGCCTTCGTAGCCGTCGCCCGAGGCGTAAAGCATCCGGCCCTCGCCGGCGGGCAGGCCGTCGACCACATCGCCCTCGAACTGGTTGCCGTCGGTAAAGCGCATCTTCGCGCGGCCGACCGCGCGGCCCTGCTGCCACGGGCCTTCATAGCGCTGGCCGCTGATCCAGACGTAGTTGCCGATGCC
>JBBQOR010000469.1:0-2866 GCA_038331055.1 Burkholderiales bacterium | reverse complement strand
TGGTGAGCACGGCCACGACATCGGTCACCGGGGTGCGGCCGGCGGCGCGTTCGAGCAGAACGCGCAGGCGTTCCCGCGCCAAGTCGCCCGACTCGCCGGGCTCGCTCTGCACACTCTCGTGAAAGCTGTCGGTGAGCTGCTGGGTGTCGGTGTCCAGGCGCTCCCAGAACTCTTCCTTCCAGTCCAGCCTTTCCTTGTCGGTCAGCGCCCAGGAGACATAGACGCGCCGCTGGCCATGCACGCGCACGCGGTCGATCTTCACGCGCGGCGCCCTGCCCCACCCGGCGGCTTGCCGACCACGCGGCCCAGCCGCTGCACGAGTTGCCCGATCTGGTCGGACAGCGGGCCGGGCTGATCCCACTTCAGGCGCACCAGCCGGCCGAATTCGTCGAAGGGCCCGAGGAACTGCACGTCGCCGATACGCTGCACGGCGGGCTCGCTGCTGATGATGCGGCCGGCCGCGCGGTCCTTGGCGAAGCTGAAGTGATTGGGGTCGAGCTCGTCCACCTTGACGAAGTGCAGCCGCACGCTGCGGTCACGCTCGAAGCGCGCCAGCACGCGCAGCAGCTCCTTGCGGCAGTAGGCCGAAGACCAGTAGCTGTTGCTCAGAAGCACGACGAAATCGCTGCAGCGGTCCAGCGCATCGACGATGACGGCGTCGAACAGATCGGCCGGTTCGATGTCCTGCTCGTCCATGAACAGTTCAGCGTCCCAGGCTTCGCAGGCCGGCACCAGTGCGGTGTACAGCTCACGCGCGGCCCCGGTGGTCGGGGGCGCATGCTTGTAGGACAGGAACACACCAGGGGTGGGCACGGGCAGTTCAGCATTCATGCGCCATTCTGGCCCTTCGTCGCGCCCGGGCACGCAGGGCCCGTGGCGCACGGGCGCCAGTTCCCACGTCCTAGGGGCTGGCCTGCAGGGCCTGGATGCGCTGCACCCTGCATGGGGCCGCTGATCGACCTGCTGGCACTGCGGGACCGTCGTGGTGGAATGCAAGCCGGGCGGACTGCCCGATCCGGACCCGAAGACAAAGGACAGAGGACCACAAGATGCCGCGCTTTGCCGCCAACCTGACGATGCTCTTCAACGAGGTGCCCTTCCTCGACCGCTTCGAGCGCGCCGCCGCCGCCGGCTTCGACGCGGTGGAGTTTCTCTTTCCCTACGCCTTCGACTTGCACGAGATCAAGGCGCGGCTGCAGGCGCACCGGCTCACGCTGGTGCTGCACAACCTGCCGCCCGGCGACTGGGAAGGCGGCGAGCGCGGCTTTGCCTGCCACCCCGGGCGCGAGGCCGAGTTCCGCGCCAGCGTGGCACTGGGCATCGAGGCCGCCACCGCGCTCGGCGCGCCGCAACTGAACTGCCTGGCGGGCAAGGTGCCGGCCGGCGTCGACGACCAGACGCTGCGCCAGACCTTCGTGCACAACCTGCGCTACGCCGCAGGCGAGTTCAAGGCGGCCGGGCTGAAGCTGCTGATCGAGCCGATCAACCCGATCGACGTCCCCGGCTTCTGGCTCAACCGCACGGCGCAGGCGGTGTCGGTGCTCGACGAGGTGGGCGCCGACAACGCCTTCGTGCAGTACGACATCTATCACGCGCAGCGGGTGGAGGGTGAGCTGACGGCCACCATCGAACGCCACTTGCCGCGCATCGGCCACATGCAATTGGCCGACAACCCGGGCCGCCACGAACCGGGCAGCGGCGAGATTCAATACGACTTCCTCTTCGAGCAGATCGACCGCCTGGGCTACCCGGGCTGGATCGGCTGCGAGTACAGGCCGCGCGCCGGCACCGAGGCCGGCCTGGGCTGGCTGGCGCGGGCGCGCCAGGGCGCCAGGCCGTGGGTGGCCTGATGAAGCACACCACCATGCCGCAACTCGACACCTCCCTCATCGGCAGCTGGCACGCGCATGTCTACTTCGACGCCACCAGCCGCGACGCGGCCTGGGCACTGCGCGAGACCATCGACGCAGCGCTCGGCGGGCTGATCGAGATGGGCCGCTTCCATGAGAAGCCGGTCGGCCCGCACCCGATGTGGAGCTACCAGCTGGCCTTCCCCGCCAGCCACTTCACGCCGGTGGTCGGCTGGCTGGCGCTGAACCACGGCGCGCTGGATGTGTTCGTGCATCCCAACACCGACGACGAGCTGCGTGACCATCGGGATTCGGCGCTGTGGCTGGGGCGCTCGTACACGCTCGACCTGGGGACGCTGAAGTCTTGACGAGGTTGCTGATCCCCTGGATCGAAGCCGACCGGTGCCCCGCCGGGCTTCTGCGTGTTCGGCATGGTGGAACCCGACTGCCAACCTCGATGGCCGCCAAGTCGCAAACCTGAGGGTGGGTGCAGTGCCCCGGGTCCTGCACGACTTCGCGTGGTCGAGCAGAGCGGGGCTTTCAGCCGAACGCCTTTCACGGCCTCAGGCCTGAGTTCCCTTGATCTGCGTCGGAGTCTGCCCGGTCCAACGCATGGTGGCTCGCCCGAGGCTGCGGGTGTCTGCATAGCCCGCCTCCTTTGCCACTGTGGCGAGGGGCAGCCGACCATCCCGCAGCAGATGAAGCGCACGACGCATGCGTTCATGGTCCAGGATCGTGGCAAAGGCCAGGCCGGCTTGCGTCAAGCGTCTGCGCAGCGTGCGCTCGGTGAGATGTATCGACGCGGCGATGTCGCGCAGAGCCGGGATGGTTCGAAGATTGCTGCGAATTGCGCGCACCACCAGCGCCTCCAGATCGCCCACCGCACCAACGCCGCCTTGATGCAGCGCAAGAAACTCGCGCGATCGCTTTGCAACCAATGAATCCGCCGAAGCCACAGGGACCGAGGCCAACGAAAAGTTCATCCGGTTGGAATCGCAGTCGAAGCGCACCGGACA
>JBBQOR010000468.1:0-2869 GCA_038331055.1 Burkholderiales bacterium | reverse complement strand
TTGGGCAAGGTGATCTGGCCGCGTTCGGCGACAGTGGCTTCCATCGGGGGTACTCCGGTATGGTGGTCGTCGGCTGGAGATGGTATGCATCGATCATACATACTTTCTGATGCATGAAACGGCCGGCCGCCCGGGGTCAGTGTCCGGTGAAGCGCGGTGGGCGACGTTCCGCGTACGCGGCCAGGCCCTCGCGCAGATCGGCGCTGGCGGCGCAGCGGGCCTCGCGATCGTTCATGGCCTGCGGGTCGGCCCGGCCGCCGGCGATCTCGTCGAGCGAGGCCTTCATCGCGCGCACGGCCAGCGGCGCGTTGCTGCTGAGGGCCAGCGTCAGCGCATCGATCTCGGCGTCCAGCCCGTGTGGCTCGACCAGCCGGTCCAGCCAGCCCAGACGCAGCAATTCCGCCGCTGGCACGGCCTCGGCGAGCAGGAACAGCCGCTTGGCGGTGGACGGCCCGAGCCGCTCGACCGCGCGCTGCAGCCCGCTGGCGTAGTAGTGCAGACCCAGGCGCGCGGCCGGCATGCGCAGCTCCATGCCGTGCACGCCGACGCGGAAGTCGCAGGCCAGCGCGAGGTCGGTGGCGCCGCCGTACACGCTGCCGTTGAGGCGCGCGATGGTCGGCATCGGCAGAGCCTGCAGCGCCTGCACCGCGCGCTCGAAAAGCTTGGGGTCGTCGCGCGCCGCTGCCGCGCCCTCGACCAGTTCGCCCAGGTGGAAGCCGCTGCTGAATGTGCGTCCGCTGCCGGTGATGACCAGCGCACGCACGGCCGGGTCGGATTGCAGCGCGGCGAAGTGCGCCATCAGCGCATGCAGGTCTTCGCGGTGCAGCCGGTTCAGGTGCGATGCCCGGTCCAGCGTGATGCGCGCGACACCGTCGCCATGAGGGCGGTTCAGGCTCAGCCGGGGTGGGCCGCTCACCGCGTCATCACCGCGTCATCACCGCGTCAGGCACCGCGTCAGGCACCGCGTCAGGCACCGGCACCGCCGCCCGCTGCTGCTCGAGCCAGCCGAGCTTGCCGGCATAGCGGTCGCGCTCGACGCTGTTGCCACTGCGCTGCATGGCCATCGACAGCGCGCTGCCGGCTTGCGCCGGCTCGCCCATGCGCAACAGCGTCATCGCCAGTCCGTGGTGCGCTTCGGGCTGATAGGGCGCGCGGGCGATCTCGCGCTCGAACAGCGCGCGTGCTGCGGCCAGCTCGCCGCGGGCCAGTGCCTGCATGCCCAGATCGTGAAAGTGATACGGCGGGTGGGGTTCGATCCGCGCCAGCCGCGCGCGCAGGGCGGCGGCTTCGTCGGCACGACCCAGCGCCTGCAGCGTGAGCACGCCGTTGGCCAGCGCGACGCGGTTGTGGCCTTCGGCCTGCAGCACGGCGGCGAACACCGGTTCGGCCAGCGCGGCATCACCGTGCCGCAGGTAGACCACACCCAGCGTGTTGAGGGCCGGCAGGAAGGCGGGCTGTGCGGCAGTGGCACCGCGTGCCCACCAGTAGGCGTCGTCCACGGCGCCCTGGCGCAGCGACTCGGCGGCGCGGTTGTTCATGTACATGGCCACCACGGTGGCCTCGCTGATGAGCTGGGTGCGCAGGCCGCGCAGGTCTTCTGGCGGCAGGAAGTCGATCGTCAGCGTGCTCATGTTGCCGCCGCGGCGGTCGTCAACGAAGCGACGGCCCAACGTGACGTTGACATGCCCGCTGCCGATGGTCAGCCCGCCGCTGCGGCTGAAGGTCTCCTCGACCCAGGCACTCTGGTAGCTGACCTCCAGGTCCATCGCCTTGGCGAAGGCGGCGGTCAGCAGCACCAATGACAGGCAGTTGCCGGCGCGCGCTTCGAAGGCCTCGGCGGCGGTGCGCGTGCGCGCGCCGTCGTACTCGAGCTGCAGCCCGCCTTCGCGCACCAGGGCATCCACCAGCCCGCGCTGACGGCCCTTGAAACGCACCTGTGAGGCGATCGGGCCTGCCAGGTGCTGCTGCATCGCGGGGCTGAGCGCGAACACGTCGTTGGCCGTGAAGCGCTGCGTGGGCGCGGCAAAGCGGGTATCGGCCCACAGCGCAGACGCCAAGGCAACCCCTGGCGCCGGCGGCGTCGCGCAGGCCCCGAGCAGCAGCAGGGCCAGCACCGCGGTGGTGGTGCGCAGACCTCGGGCGCACAGACCTTTGGTGCGCTGGCCAGTCGGGTCGGGCAGCAGCGTTCCCCCGGACGAGCTTGTCGCCGCGACGCCATGCCGATGGGGTTCAGCCATGACTTCGGCCATGACTTCAGCCATGACTTCAGCCATGGCGCGCGGCGAAGTCCTTCATGTAGTCCACCAGCGCCTGCACGCCGGCCAGCGGCATCGCGTTGTAGATCGACGCGCGCATGCCGCCCACCACGCGGTGGCCCTTGAGCTGCACCATGCCGCGGGCCTCGGCGCCTTGCAGGAAGGTGGCGTCGAGCCGGGCGTCGGGCAGCCAGAAGGGCACGTTCATCAGCGAGCGCGCGTCGTGTGCCACCGGGCTGCGGTAGAAGCTCTGGCCGTCCAGGTGGTCGTAGAGCAGCGCGGCCTTGACGCGGTTGAGCTCGGCCATCGCCGGCAGGCCACCCAGCGCCTCGAGCCAGGCGAAGACCAGCCCGGCGATGTAGATGGCGTAGGTGGGCGGCGTGTTCAGCATCGAGCCGGCCTCCGCCTGCAGCGTGTAGTTGAAGGCCGAGGGCGTGATCGGCAGCGCATGGCCCAGCAGGTCGGGGCGCACGATGACGATGGTCAGTCCCGCGGGCCCGATGTTTTTTTGCGCGCCGCCGTAGATGACGCCGTACTTCCCGACGTCGATCGCTCGCGACAGGAGGTGCGACGACATGTCGGCGACCAGCGGGACGTCGCCCGTCTCCGGCGTC
>JBBQOR010000467.1:0-2885 GCA_038331055.1 Burkholderiales bacterium | reverse complement strand
GCTTCGCTCGCCAGCGCGGCCGAGATGGCGAAGTGCATCGCAAAGTCGTCGCGCCCGGCCAGCGTGACGCGGCGGCGCACTGCGCGCGATGCGCGCTGCGGCTCGAACACCAGCGCCGACACGTCGCGCCCGCTGACGTAGCCGGCCAGCGCCAGCAGCAAGGCGCGATGCTCGCGGCGGGCATCGCCGGCCCGCTCGCGTGCCAGCGCGAAGAGGGGCTGCAGCAGATCGGCCAGCGGCAGCGCGGCATCTTGCGGCGAGGCTGCAGCCACCTCGGCGATGCGCTCGCCGTAGCGGCGCAGCCGTTCACGGTCTTCTGCCGGCAGCCAGACGGCCAGCAGCTTCCGCGTGCTGCGCGCGTTCCACTCGTACCTGAACTGCATCTGCGTGGTCGAGAACGCCGCCGATTGCAGCAGGCCGCCGCCCCAGTGTTCGAGCAGCAGATTGCCGAGCAGGCCCGGCAGCGGCAGGTGGCCGATGCGCAACTGCTCGATCGCCGGTAGCGCGGACGTCTGACGCAAGCGCAGCGAGACATTGACCCAGCCCGGCAGGCCACCTGGTGCCGGCAGGCTGAGCGCCAGATCGACCCGGCCGGCGCCGCTGCGCAGGCTGAAAGCGCCTCGGGCCAGGTGGCGCAGCGCGTGGTCGCCCAGGCGCTCGGCGCTTTCGGGGTTGAGCACAAGCGTGCGCTGCCCGCTCACGCGGGCGCGGCCGGGGTCGTGCAGCACCAGCAGCTGGCGCAGCAGGCCGACGTCGGCCAGCGTCGCCGCGGCGCCGCGCGGCACCTGCGGCGCCGACTGCAGCGCCAGCGCCACCAGTGCCAATAGCAGCAGCGCCGCCAGCAGCGGCAGCAACAGCAGCACGGCCAGCCAGCGCCGCCGTGGCGGCGCGCCGGCGAGGGTCTCGACGCGAGCGCCGCCAGCAGGGGAGGAAGACATCGAGCGTGCAGCGTTCACCGGGGTGCGACCACCTTAGCACGCAGGGTGCAGCGGGATGCGACGAACAGGCGCCGGCCCCGCCGACTGCTCCGCGCGCTGGCGCGCCGCGCCAAGCCGTCTTCGGCCGGCAGCGCCGCCGCATAATCCGGGGCCGTCTTCTTCGGAGACCCTCCTTGGACCAGAGTCACCCTCGCTGACCGTCCGTTCCGGTGCCCGCGTTGTCGCGCGGGTGCGGCGGGGTGAGACGGTCGCCTGTTGCGTCGCAACCGCCCCGAAGCACCCCGTCGCGTCCTGCAGGATGCAGGAGATCACGATGCTCAACGTCTTCACGCTGGCCAACGGCCGGCTCATGCAGGAGGAGATCGACTCGGCCACCGCGCTGTCGCGTGTGCAGCCGGTGTGGGTCGACCTTGAATCGCCCTCGCCCGATGAGAAGGGCTGGATCGCCGGCCGCTTCGGCCTGTCGATTCCCGACGACATCGTCGACGACGACCTCGAAGAGTCGGCCCGCTTCTACGAAGAAGACAACGGCGAACTGCACATCCGCTCGGACTTCCTGATCGACGATGCGGTCGGGCCGCGCAACGTGCGCGTGGCCTTCATCCTGCACCAGAGCGTGCTGTTCTCGGTGCATGCCGAAGACCTGCCGGTGTTTCGCCTGCTGCGCCTGCGCGCGCGGCGCATCCCGGCGCTGATCGAGGATGCCAAGGATGTGCTGCTCAAGCTGTACGACGCCGACGCCGAGTACTCTGCCGACACGCTGGAAGGCATCTACGACAAGCTCGAACTGGTCAGCGCCACCGTGCTCAAGCAGGAGGTCAACGACACCGCCGCCGGCGAGGCGCTGGCCGCCATCGCCAAGGAAGAGGATCTGAACGGCCGCATCCGCCGCAACGTGATGGACACCCGCCGTGCACTGAGCTTCCTGATGCGCAGCAAGCTGCTCAACGCCGAGCAGTTCGAGGAGGCGCGGCAGATCCTGCGCGACATCGACTCGCTCGATTCGCACACCGCGTTCCTGTTCGACAAGATCAACTTCCTGCTCGACGCGACGGTCGGCTTCATCAACATCAACCAGAACAAGATCATCAAGATCTTCTCGGTGGCCAGCGTCGCGTTGCTGCCGCCCACGCTGATCGCCAGCATCTACGGCATGAACTTCCGCCACATGCCGGAGCTCGAGCAGCCCTGGGGCTACCCGTTTGCCCTCGGGCTGATGGTGGCCTCGGTGGCTGCGCCGTTCATCTATTTCAGACGCAAGGGCTGGTTGCGCTGAGCGCAAATCGGGACTTGCCCGGGATGCGCGCGCGCGGGGGCTGCCTTAGCCTTCGCCCGCGATGAAGTCGACCGTCTCCAGCCCCCGCTCCCGCCTGCGCCCGTCTGCGCTGCTGCGGCGGCTGGCGTGTCAGATGGCCTGTCTGGTGGCCTGTCTGGTGGCGGGCACGGCGCAGGCGCAGTTCGCGATGGTGCCCACCCCGCTGGTGGCCGCTGCGCCGCGCGACTCGGCCGCCGAGATCGAGAAGGAGTACCGCATCGATGCCGCGAAGCACCTCTATGCCAGCTAACCCTCGCGCATCTTCCGCGGGCGGCTGCCGCCGCTGCTGTACTCGGTGATGGTGGTCGAGACCGAGATCGACGCTACCGGCCAGGTGCTGGGCGTCAGCGTCATCCGCCGACCGGCCGCCGACGAGGTGGCGCCCTGGGTCATCGCGATGCTGCGCCGCGCGGCGCCCTTCCCCAAGCCGGCCAAGTTCGAGGGCAGCACCGTGAAGTACATCGACATCTGGCTGGTCGACAAGTCGGGTCTGTTCCAGGTCGACACGCTGACCGAGGGGCAGCGCTAGCCGGCTACGAGTTCACCCGCGCCTTCAGCCAGCGCATCAGCGCGCCCACCACGGGCAGCTTCTCGTACAGCTCTTCGGCCGCGTCCCAGTAGTCGCGGTGCAC
>JBBQOR010000466.1:0-2890 GCA_038331055.1 Burkholderiales bacterium | reverse complement strand
GGCAACTGGCCGAACAGGTTGCGCGTCGTCTCGGCCAGCAGGTGCAGCACGGCAGCACCCAGCAGCGGCCCCCACAGCGTGCCCATGCCGCCGACGATGGCGCCGACCAGCGCCTCCACCGAGACATGCGCGCCGTACGCGATGCCCGGGTCGATGTACTGGAACACCTGCACGTAAAAGGCGCCGGCGGCGCCCATGAAGGCGGCCGACAGCCCGATGGCGCCGAGCTTGGTGCGCCAGGGGTCGACGCCGATGGCCCGCGCCGCATCTTCGTTGTCGCGCACCGCCTGCAGCCGGGCGCCGAAGCGTGAGTGGCGCAGCCACGCGGTGACCAGCAGTGCGGCCACCACGAAGCCGCCGATCAGCACGATGAAGCCCTTGCGTGAGCCGAACTGCAGGTTGGCCACGCCTTCGCGCAGCGGCAGCATCAGCCCGACGCCGCCGCCGGTGAAGCCCACCGACACGGCCAGGATGCGCGCGACCTCGGCGAAGGCCAGCGTGACGAGCGCGAAGTACGAGCCCTTGAGGCCGTAGCGAAAGCTCAACGCGCCGACGAACAGGCCGACCGCCGCTGCCAGCGCCACCGCCAGCACCAGGGCCGCCCACGGGTTCCAGCCGCCTTGCAGCTGCGCGACCGCCTGCGCATAGGCGCCGGTGCCGAAGAACAGCGCATGGCCGAAAGAGAACTGCCCGCCGAAGCCGCCCAGCATGTTCCAGGCCTGGGCCAGCAGCGCAGCATAGAGCGTCATCATGACGAAGTTCAGCCAGACGCCGGAATCCAGCGCCAGCGTCAGCGCGGCCAGGGCCAGCACGAAGACCGCGATGCCGGCCAGGTCGCGGATCACGCGCGCGCCCCGAACAGGCCCTGCGGCCTGAACAGCAGCACGCCGATGAAGATCAGGAAGATGCCGATCTGGCCCAGCGACTCGCCCAGGAACAGGCCGCCCAGCGACTCGACGACGCCGATCAGCAGCCCGCCCAGCAGCGCGCCGGCGAAGCTGCCCATGCCACCGAGCACGACGATGGTGAAGGCCACCAGCACGAAGCCGCCGCCCACCTGCGGGTTGACGTAATACGCGGGCAGCAGGAAGCAGGCGGCCGCGCCCAGGCAGGCCAGGCCGATGCCGAAGCTCATCGCGTAGACATGGTCGACATCGATGCCCATCAGCCGCGCGCCCTGCTTCTCGCGCGCGACGGCGCGGATGGCACGGCCCAGGTGGGTGCGCGCGACGATCCAGATCAGCAGGGCCGAGGCGGCCAGCGCACCGGCGAAGGCCACCAGCTTGGCCAGCGCGATGTTCGCCGGGCCGATGGCCACCGTGGTCAGCGTGTAGGCTGTCTCGATGCTGCGCGTGTCGCTCTTGAAGAAGATCAGCGCCAGGTTCTCCATCACGATCGACAGGCCCAGCGTGACGAGCAGGATGTTCTCGTCGCGCCCGTGGCTGGCGCGGTTGATGATCACGCGCTGCAGCGCATAGCCCAGCGCGAACATCGCCGCCACCACGATCGGCAGCGCCAGATAGGGGTCGATGCCCAGCCGGGTCTTGAGCAGGTAGACGCCGTACATCGCCAGCATCAGCGACGCACCGTGGGCGAAGTTGATGATGTGCAGCACGCCGTAGATCAGCGTCAGCCCGAGCGCCACCAGCGCGTAGACCGCGCCGGTGGTCAGCCCGTTGAGCACCGACGGGAAGAGGATGCCGAACTCGAGCATCAGCAGCTCAGCGGCGGCAGGGAAAGGGCTTCAGGCCCTGAGCGGAAAGATCGGCTCGGCCTCGCGGTAGTCGCGCGGGACGATGACCCGGATGTCGCCCTTGATCACCTGCGTCATCAGCGGCTGCGCGCCCTGGTTCTGGCCGTTGACGAACCTGGTCGGGCCGTAGGGCATGAAGTGGTCGGCGAAGGTGCTCTTCTCCAGCGCGTCGTTGATGGCAGCGCGGTCACTGCTCTTGGCACGGTCGATCGCATCGGCCAGCAGACGCACCGCGGTGTAGGCCATGAACACCTCGTAGCTGAAGAACAGGCCCTTGGCCTCGATGCGCTTCTTCAGCTCGGCGCTGCGCTTGTCCTTCGGGTTGAACCAGTGGTTGCAGTCGATGATGCCGTTGGCCGCCTCAGGAAACTCCTTCAGGAACTTGTAGCTGCTGGCCGCCCCGCCGAGCACGCTGTAGATGGCCTTGGGCAGCACCTTCTGCTGCTGCATGGTGCGCACCAGCAGCGCGTACTCGTTGTAGTAGTTGGCCGGGATCACGATGTCGGGGTTGACCGACTTCATGCGCAGCACGATGTTGTTGAAGTCGCGTGTCGGATTCGCGTGCCTGACCACCTCCTTCACGTCGTAGCCGTAGCCCGGCAGCTCGCGCGACAGCAGGTTGGCGGTGCCGGTGCCGAACAGGCTCTCCTCGTGGATGATCATCACGCTGCGCGCCGGCTTGCCGGCGGCCGTATTCAGCACATGCAGGTTGGCCACAGCCACCTGCGCGCAGGTGCGGTAGCCGGGGCCGAAGCGGAAGGTGTTCTTCAGCCCGCGCTCGACGATCTGGTCGGCCACGCCCACGTCCACCACATGCGGCAGGTTGTACTTGGCCGCCGCCTGCGTGGTGGCCAGACAGATCGCGCTGGCGAAGGCGCCCACCACGGCAGAGCAGCCGGCTTCGTTCATCTTCTCGATCTCGGCCGCGCCGATCTGCGGCGCGCTCTGCGCGTCGCCCAGCAGCACCTCGAGCCTGGCGCCGCCCAGGCTCTTGATGCCGGCCTTGTTGATGTCCTCGATGGCCAGCAGCGCACCTTCGCGGCACTGCTGGCCCGAATAGGCGAGCGCACCGGTCACCGGGTGCAGGATGCCCACCTTGATGCTGCGCGGCTGCGCGCCGCCGACGAGCGGGAAGGC
>JBBQOR010000465.1:0-2896 GCA_038331055.1 Burkholderiales bacterium | reverse complement strand
GGCGGCTTCGGCACGCTGGACGAGTTGTTCGAGGTGATGACGCTGCAGCAGACCGGCAAGGTCAGGAAGCGCCCGATCCTGCTCTTCGGACGCGAGTTCTGGAGCCGGCTGATCGACTTCCAGCTGCTGATCGACACCGGCATGATCTCCGAGGGCGATCTGGACCTGTTCTGCTTTGTCGAGACGGCCGAGGAAGCCTGGGCCGTGCTCGAAGCCCACTATGGCTTCGACCTGCCGCGGGCCACCGGCGCAGCGATTGCCGATGAGCTCTGAGCCGCCGCTGCCTCTTTCAAGTGCGCAGGCTGCGGCGAGCCCGCGCGCGGTCTCGCTGATCGGCGCGCCGACCGACATCGGCGCTGGTGCACGCGGCGCCAGCATGGGGCCGGAGGCGCTGCGCGTGGCCGGCATCGGCCCCACGCTGCAGGCGCATGGCCTGCACGTGGTCGACCGCGGCAACCTGATGGGCCCGGCCAACCCCTGGCTGCCCGCCGACGACGGTTACCGCCACCTCGACCAGGTGGTGGCCTGGAACCAGGCCGTGCACGACGCCGTGCTGGCCGAACTGCGGCTGCAGCGGCTGCCGATCCTGCTGGGGGGTGATCACTGCCTGGCCATCGGCAGCATCGGCGCCGTGGCCCGTCACTGCCGCGAGCAAGGGCGCAAGCTGCGCGTGCTGTGGCTGGACGCGCACGCTGATTTCAACACCAGCGTGCTCACGCCCAGCGGCAACATCCACGGCATGCCGGTGGCCGTGCTGTGCGGACATGGCCCGCAGGCGCTGCTGGACATCGGCGCCAGCGTGCCTGCCGTGTCGCCCAAGGTGATCCGCCAGATCGGCATCCGCAGTGTCGATGCCGGCGAGAAGCGCTTCGTGCACGAGGCGGGGCTGGAGGTCTTCGACATGCGCTACATCGACGAGATGGGCATGCGCCACACGATGGAGCTGGCGCTCGCCACGCTGGACGCCCACACGCACCTGCATGTGAGCTTCGACGTCGACTTTCTCGACCCCGACATCGCGCCCGGCGTCGGCACCACCGTGCCCGGCGGCCCGACTTACCGCGAAGCGCAGCTGTGCATGGAGATGATCGCCGACACCGGCCGCCTGGCCAGCCTGGACGTGATGGAGCTGAACCCGGCGCTGGACGTGCGCAACAAGACCGCCGCGCTGGCGGTGGACCTCATCGAGAGCCTGTTCGGCAAGAGCACCCTGATGCGGGCGGCGGGCGCCCCGCGCTGAGACCCGAAAAGCCGCGCCGACTCTGTCGACTACGGCGCCAGCCGCTCGCGCTGCCAGCCCTCGCCCTCACGGGCGTAGACCAGCCGGTCATGCAGCCGGCTCTTGCGCCCCTGCCAGAACTCCCAGCGCCCGGGCACGAGCCGGAATCCGCCCCAGTGCGGCGGGCGCGGCGGGTTCAGCGCATACCGCAGCGCCACCTTGGCGGCGGCGGCGACCAGTTCGGCGTGCGAGCCGATGGGCCGGCTCTGCGGCGAGGCCCAGGCTCCTATGCGTGAGTCGAGCGGACGACTGGCGTAGTAGGCGTCGGACTCTGCGGCGCCCGTCTTGCCGACCTGGCCTTCGATGCGCACCACGCGTTCGAGCTCCACCCAGTGGAACTGCAGCGCCGCGAACGGGCGGGCTGCCAGTTCGCGGCCCTTGCGACTTTCGTAGTTGGTGTACCAGACGATGCCGCGCTCGTCGAAGCCCTTGATCAGCACCACACGCGTCGACGGCCGGCCGTCCTCGCCGACGGTGGCCAGCGTCATCGCGTTGGGCTCGGGCACCTGCGCCTCCAGCGCCTGCTGCATCCAGCGCTCGAACTGGCGCAGCGGGTCGGCGGCCGCCCGGTCTTCGTCCAGCGTGTCGCGCTCGTAGCTCTTGCGCAGGTCAGCGATTTTCATGCGTCCAGTATAGGAAGCCTGCGCCGCAGGGCTCTGCGTCTGATCGCGCGATGACAGATGCAACTGCTGGTATCGCCGAACCGGGTGGCAGCCCTTAGGGGCAATGCCGTAAGTGAAGCTCCCACTGGATGGGCGGCGGCGGCGCCCTCATTCTGTTTGCATGAACAACCCACCGGCCATCGTCGTCCTGGCCGCAGGCCCGGGCCGCCGCTTCGCGGGCGATTCGCACAAGCTGGCGCAGCACCTGCACGGCCACAGCGTGCTCGAGACCACGCTCGCGCAGGCGGTGCGCAGCGGGCTGCCGCTGGTGGTTGTCACGACGTCGGCGCTGGCGCCACTGGCCGTGCGCGTAGTGGCCCTGCGCGACATCGTAGAGATCGACGCCGCGGCGCCCGCGCGCGGGATCGGGCACTCGATTGCCCTCGGCGTCGGCGCGCGCGCCAATGCGTCGGGCTGGCTGCTGATGCCGGCTGACATGCCGCTGGTGCAACCGACCACGATGCGCGCCGTGGCTGAGGCGCTGGCACTGCACGCGGTGGCCTTTGCCCAGCATCGGGGGCTGCCTGGGCAGCCGGTGGGCTTTGCCGGCGAGATGTACTCCGAGCTGGTGCAGCTCAGCGGCGAACACGATGCGCATCGCATCGTGGCGCGTTACCCGGCCCAGGGTGTCGAGGTCGACGACGCTGGCGTGCTGATGGGCATCGACAACGTGGCCCAACTGGGTGCCGTGCGCGCGGCCTTGGCGCAGCGCTCGTTGCTCGTGCCCGCGCAGCCGGTCTCCGGCGCTGACTGAGCCGCCGGGCTAAGCACGCGCGAGCAGGGCCTTCGGGTCGCGTCCGGGCGCTGGCGCTAAGTCGTCGTCGGTTTGACGATGTAACTCAGTTACTTGATAATTTCTCGCGTAGTTACGACCCGGTTCCGTCGCCCCGCCACCGACCAACTTCAGCCGGAAAACCATGGAAAACCAACCCACCGTCCACGTTGCCGTCGCCGC
>JBBQOR010000464.1:0-2896 GCA_038331055.1 Burkholderiales bacterium | reverse complement strand
ATGGCGAACAGCGTGGCGGCGTTGTCGGCCTTGACGCTGCCACCGTAGAGGATGCGCATGCGCGCTGCATGGCCGGTGGCCGCCTGCAACTGGGCGCGCAGCACGGCGTGCACCTGCTGCGCCTGCTCGGGCGTGGCGGTGCGGCCGGTGCCGATGGCCCAGACGGGCTCGTAGGCGACGACGATCTCGCCAGCGCAGTGCGCCAGTTGGTGGATCACGGCCGAGAGTTGGCGCTTGACCACCTCGTCGGTCTGGCCGGCGTCGCGCTGCTGCAGCGTCTCGCCGACGCAGACGATCGGCGTGATGCCACGCGCCAGCGATGCCTGGGCCTTGCGCGCGACGAGTTCGTCGCTCTCCTGGTGACGGGCGCGCCGCTCGCTGTGGCCGACGAGGGTCCAGCGACAGCCGCAGTCGGCCAGCATCGCCGCAGAGACCTCACCGGTAAAGGCGCCATCGGCCTCGGCTGAGCAATCCTGGGCGCCCCAGCGCAGTTCGCTGGCCGCCAGCGTCGCCGCCGTCTCGCCCAGGTACGGGAAGGGCACGCACACCGCCACCTCGGCAACGAAGGGCCGCGCCTCCATCAACTGCGCCAGCAACTGGGCATTGGCCGCACGGTGGCCGTTCATTTTCCAGTTACCGACCACCAGCTTGCGTCGCATCGGGCTCACCATGGCGGTCACCACCCTGTCACCACTGAAGGACGATCTTGCCGACATGCGCGCTCGACTCCATCAGCGCATGGGCCTGCGCCGCCTGCGCGGCGGGGAACACCTGATAGACCACCGGCCTGACGCGGCCGGCCTCGATCAGCGGCCAGACCTGCTCGCGCAGCGCACGCGCGAGCGCGCCCTTGTAAGCCACGCTGCGCGGGCGCAGCGTCGAGCCGGTGATGGCGATGCGCTTGCGCAGCACGAGGCCGGCGTCGAAGGCGCTCTGCGTACCGCCTTGCACGGCGATCAGGGCCAACCGGCCGTCCTCTGCCAGGGACTCGATCTCGCGTGCCACGTACGCCCCGGCCACCATGTCCAGCACGACGTCGACACCACGGCCGTCGGTGATGCGCCTGACCTCGGCCACGAAGTCCTGCGTGCGGTAGTTGATCGCGTGGTCGGCACCCAGCGCCACGCACGCGGCGCACTTCTCGTCGCTGCCCGCCGTCACGATCACGCGGGCGCCACGCGCCTTGGCCAGTTGCAGCGCACTCACGCCGATGCCGCTGGAGCCGCCTTGCACCAGCAGCGTCTCGCCAGCGCGCAGCGCGGCGATCTGGAACACGTTCTGCCAGACGGTGAAGAAGGTTTCGGGCAGGCTGGCGGCTTCGATGTCCGATAGCCCCGACGGCACAGGCAGGCATTGCACGGCTGGCGCGACGCAGACCTCGGCGTAGCCGCCACCGGCCACCAGCGCACAGACGCGGTCGCCGATTTGCAGCCCGGCGGCGGCCAGATCGGCCGGCGCACCGGCGGCCACCGTGCCGGCGACCTCCAGACCCGGCAGGTCGGACACGCCCGGCGGCATCGGGTACAGGCCCTTGCGCTGCAGCACGTCCGGGCGGTTGACGCCCGACGCACTGACGGCAATCAGCAACTCACCGCCAGCCGCCACCGGGGCCGGCCTCTCAGTGAGTCGCAGTACTTCCGGCCCGCCCGGGGCCGAGATCTCAACGGCTTTCATGGCCCGGGTCGGCGGCCGGCGGGGGTGCGGCATCAGGCGCGGTCGTGGCCACGGCCTCGGTCGGTGCGGCCTCGCGGCGCGGGCGGTCATCGCGGTCACGGCGCGGGCGGTCGTCACGATCACGGCGCGGGCCGCGGTCAGCACGATCACCCCGGTCGCTGCGCTCGAAGCGCTCTTCGGGCATGCCCTCGGGCCGCTCGAGCAGCGCCTTCATGCTCAGCTTGATGCGGCCCTTCTCGTCGGTCTCGAGCACCTTGACCTTGACCACCTGGCCTTCGGTCAGGAAGTCGGTGACGTTCTCGACACGCTGGTGGGCGATCTGGCTGATGTGCAGCAGGCCGTCCTTGCCCGGCAGGATGTTGACCAGCGCCCCGAAGTCGAGGATCTTGGTGACTGCGCCTTCGTAGACCTTGCCCACCTCGGCCTCGGCGGTGATTTCGGTGATGCGCTTCTTGGCGAACTCGGCCTTGTCGGCGTCGACGCTGGCGATGGTGATCGTGCCGTCCTCGCCGATGTCGATCGTGCAGCCGGTCTCCTCGGTCAGCGCGCGGATGGTGGCGCCGCCCTTGCCGATGACGTCACGGATCTTCTCCGGGTTGATCTTCATCGTGTAAAGACGCGGGGCGAACACGCTCACCTCGGCCTTGGCGCCGCCCACGGCCTCGACCATCTTGGACAGGATGTGCAGCCGCGCTTCCTTGGCCTGCGCCAGTGCGACCTGCAGGATCTCCTTCGTGATGCCCTGGATCTTGATGTCCATCTGCAGCGCGGTGATGCCGCTGCCGGTGCCTGCCACCTTGAAGTCCATGTCGCCCAGATGATCCTCATCACCCAGGATGTCGGTCAGCACGGCGAAGCGGTTGGCGTCCTTGATCAGGCCCATCGCGATGCCGGCCACATGAGACTTCATCGGCACGCCGGCGTCCATCATGCTCAGGCAGGCGCCGCAGACCGAAGCCATCGACGAGGAACCGTTGGATTCGGTGATTTCCGACACCACGCGCACGGTGTACGGGAAGTCTTCCTTGCTCGGCAGCACGGCGATCAGCGCGCGCTTGGCGTGGCGGCCGTGGCCGATCTCGCGCCGCTTCGGGCTGCCCACGCGGCCGGTCTCGCCGGTGGCGAACGGAGGCATGTTGTAATGCAACATGAAGCGGTCGCTGTACTCGCCCATCAGCGCGTCGATCTTCTGTTCGTCGCGCGCAGTGCCCAGCGTGGCAAT
>JBBQOR010000463.1:0-2921 GCA_038331055.1 Burkholderiales bacterium | reverse complement strand
AGCTTGCTGAAACCGCCATTGCTTTCGATCATGATTCAAGACATCAAGATACCGATCGCAATGCAGAAGATGCGCGAGAGTATGGCGTCCGACAAGGGAGATGTCGTGACCGGCCCGTGGGACGCGGCTAAGGCGACGAGTGGAACGGATGGCAGCCAAGTTCACTTCTTCAAAGGGAGCGTCTCGGTGCTCGTTATGTGCAGTGAGACTTCGGCTGCTGTGCGCACCAGGCTCGTTGAGATCGCGAAGCGAGCCGCGGCGGCGCTGTAGAGGGCGCTGTCAGTCTCCTGCACCGGTCAGGCGGCGGGCAACTCAGCGATGCGTGCCGTTGCCAGTCACCTCACGAGCGCTAATGGCGGAGAGTTCGTGAGAGGAAAGAGATCGTACCCATGCACGCTTCATATGCCTTGAGGGTGCACGACTGCCACTTGGCATTCCGAGTTGAATGTCAGCTAACAGCCGTCCAACTCAAGGGCGCCAGCGGTTCAAGCCGGCCCATACGAGACGGTGGCGCTTTGCGAGTCGAGCGACCGATCTACCTTGAATGCTGTCGCGCGACCACGAGGTAGGTATCCCCAGGCAAAGCCGGGGCAATCATCAGCTTTGACGTTGACGACTACAAAGTATGGAACTGCCCCCAAGCAGCCTCCCAGACCCGCGCCACGTCGCTCAAGCGAGTCGGCGCCTCGGCCACCAGTGGCCGGGCCACGCGGCGTACCAGGTCTTTGGCGGCTTCTTCGCGCAGGTACTCGACGGGTGACTTGCCGTCCACGCGCGCCAGCAACAGCGCCGGCAGCAGGGCAGCGGCGCGCGCCTCGATGTCGGCGCGCGGCTCCCAGCGCACGGCGTCCAGGTAGGTTGTCGCGAAGGCCTCGAACGCGGCGAGATAGCGGCCGCGCAACTCGGGGTGGACAAGGCACTTGAGCAGCAGGTGGTTCAGGCAGAAGGCGATGTCGAACGCCGGGTCGCCGTACCAGGCGCATTCGGCGTCGAGCAGGATGGGCGATGCCGGGCCGACCAGGATGTTCTTCGGACTGACGTCGCCGTGCACCAGCGCAATCTGCGCGGCGCCGGTGCGCTCGGCCAGCGCGTCCAGGCGTGCTGCCAGATCGGGGTGGGCGCGCCCGCAGGCCACCAGATAGGGTTCCAGCCGCAGCGCGAAGAAGTTGTCGCGCGTGGCGAACGCGCGCGCGACCGCCGCGTCGCCCGCGCTGGCCGTGTGCACGGCGACCACGATGCGTGCCACGGCGGCGGCCGTGGCCACGTCGACATGGCCGTTCAGCAGTTGCGCCTTCCACACCGGGTGCCGTTCGGGATCGAGGAACTCCATCGCGAACATGCCTGCCCGCGCGTCGTGCGCCACCGGCCGCGGCACCGACTGCGGCACATGGCGGGCGGCGAACTGCAGCCACTTCCACTCATAGGCATTGCGCTCGATCGGCGCGTACCAGTCGGCGGTCACCTTGAGTTTGGGGAGCGCGCGCTTGAGGCACAGCGTGCGGTGCGGCAGGTCGATGCGCCAGATGTCGGACGACACGCCGCCGGCCAGCGGCGTCCAGTGCATATCCTCGCGCGCGGCAGCGAGCCCCTGCGTGAGCATGAAGTCCTCCAACTCGGACGGCGGCTTCATTTCCGGTGCCAGGCGCGAAGCGCCGCCATGCCGGCAAAACGCGCACCGCTGATCTCCTCGATGCGCAGCAGCTGGTTGTATTTGGCGAGCCGGTCGGAGCAGCGCAGCGAGCCGACCTTGATCTGGCCGGCAGCGGTGCCGACCGCGAGGTCGGCCAGGAAGTCGTCCTCGGTTTCGCCCGAGCGCGCCGACACCACCGGCGTGTAGCCACCACGACGTGCCAGCGCCAGCACGTCCAGCGTGCCGCTGAGCGTGCCGTTCTGGTTGAGCTTGATCAGCACGCTGTTGGCCGCGTGCGCGTCGATGCCGCGCTGCAGGCGCGCCGCATGGGTGGTGAAGAAGTCGTCGCCGACGAGCTGCACGCGCTGGCCCAACTCGGCGGTGAGCGTGGCCCAGTCGTCCCAGGCGTCTTCGTCCAGCGCGTCCTCCACCGAGACCACGGGGAACTCGTCGACCCAGGAGTGCACCATGTCCATCATCTCGCGCGCGTTGGCCAGGCGGCCTTCGCGCGTGAGCTGGTACTGGCCGTTCGGCCCCTTGAGCGCGCTGGCCGCCACATCGATGGCGATCACGATGTCCTCGCCCGGACGCAGGCCCGCGCGCTCGATGGCCTGCACCATCAGTTGCAGCGCCTCGCGCCCGGTGGCCAGGCCGGGACTCAGGCCTCCCTCGTCGGCCAGCAGCGTGCTCAGGCCGCGTTCGGCCATCACGTCTGCCGCCGCCTGCCGCACGCGCGCGATGTGGTGCAGCGCCTCGGCGGTGTCGCGCGCGCTGGCCGGGATGGCGAGGAAGTCCTGCACGTCCATGCCATGCCCGGCGTGCAGGCCGCCGCTCAGGATGTTGACCATCGGCATGGGCATCAGCAACTCGGGCGTGCCGCTGAGCTCGGCGATGCGCAGGTACAGCGGCTGACTGCGCGCGGCGGCGGCGGCACGGCAGGCCGCGAG
The DNA here is from genome assembly GCA_038331055.1 of Burkholderiales bacterium. Lineage (GTDB taxonomy): Bacteria > Pseudomonadota > Gammaproteobacteria > Burkholderiales > Burkholderiaceae_C > Rubrivivax. The sequence goes on along the minus strand of JBBQOR010000463.1, from coordinate 344 downwards.
CGAGACACCGAGCACGGCATTGGCACCCAGACGACTCAGCTGTTCGCTGGCGTCCAGCGTGCGCAGGCCTTGGTCCAGGCCGCGCTGGTCGGCGGCGTCGACGCCTCGCAGCGCGCCCGCGATCTCGCCGTTGACATGGGCCACCGCCTGGCGCACGCCCAGGCCCCGGTAGTACGCCGGATCGCCATCGCGCAACTCGTGCGCCTCGGCCGCACCGGTTGAGGCGCCCGACGGCACCGAGGCGCGGCCCATGGCGCCGCCGCTCAGGTGCACGTCGACCTCGACCGTGGGGCGCCCGCGCGAATCGAGGATCTGGCGCGCGCGCAGGGAATCAATGCGTGTAG
>JBBQOR010000462.1:0-2925 GCA_038331055.1 Burkholderiales bacterium | reverse complement strand
AAGCGCGCACGCGCTGCAGCCGCGCGACCTGGTTCTCGCGCACCGCATGGTTGTCGATGTCGAGCGTGTCGATCGCGTCTTCCTGCGCCAGCCGGTACTTGTTGACGCCGACGATCACGTCCCGGCCCGAGTCGATCCGCGCCTGCTTCTCGGCCGCGCTCGCCTCGATCTTCAGCTTGGCCCAGCCGCTGGCCACAGCGCGCGTCATGCCACCCTGGGCATCGACCTCTTCGATGATCCGCCAGGCGGCATCCGCCATCTGCTGGGTCAGCGTTTCCATCATGTAGCTGCCGGCCCAGGGGTCGACCACGCTGCCGATGTGCGTCTCTTCCTGCAGGATCAGCTGGGTGTTGCGCGCGATGCGTGCGCTGAACTCCGTGGGCAGCGCGATGGCCTCGTCGAAGCTGTTCGTGTGCAGGCTCTGCGTGCCGCCAAATACCGCGGCCATCGCCTCGACGGTGGTGCGCACGATGTTGTTGTAAGGGTCTTGCGCGGTCAGGCTCCAGCCGCTGGTCTGGCTGTGCGTGCGCAGCATCAGGCTCTTGGGGCTGACGGCGCCGAAGCTCTTCATGATGCGGCACCACAGCAGCCGCGCGGCGCGCAGCTTGGCGATCTCCAGATAGAAGTTCATGCCGATCGCCCAGAAGAAACTCAGGCGCCCGGCGAAGCCGTCCACGTCCAGCCCGCGCGCCAGGGCTGTCTTCACGTACTCCTTGCCATCGGCCAGCGTCAGCGCCAGCTCCAGCGCCTGGTTGGCGCCGGCCTCCGGCATGTGATAGCCCGAGATGCTGATCGAGTTGAACTTCGGCATCTGCTGCGCGGTGTGCTCGATGATGTCGGCCACGATGCGCATCGAGGGCTCTGGCGGGTAGATGTAGGTGTTGCGGACCATGAACTCCTTGAGGATGTCGTTCTGGATGGTCCCTTGCAGCTTCTCCTGCGCCACGCCTTGTTCTTCGGCGGCGACGATGTAGCCGGCCAGCACCGGCAGCACGGCGCCGTTCATCGTCATGCTCACGCTGACCTGGTCGAGCGGGATGCCGTCGAACAGGATCTTCATGTCCTCCACGCTGTCGATGGCCACGCCGGCCTTGCCCACGTCGCCGGTGACGCGCGGGTGGTCGCTGTCGTAGCCGCGGTGCGTGGCCAGATCGAAGGCCACGCTGACACCCTGCCCGCCGGCCGCAAGCGCCTGACGGTAGAAGGCGTTGCTGTCTTCGGCGGTCGAGAAGCCCGCGTACTGGCGGATGGTCCACGGGCGCACCGCGTACATCGTGGCCTGCGGGCCGCGCAGATAGGGCTCGAAGCCAGGCAGCGTGTGCGCCAGCGACGGGTCGGGCAAGGCCTGCACATCGGCGGCGGTGTACAGCGGCTTGACCTGCAGGCCCTCGGGCGTGGTCCAGCGCAAGGCGTCCAGATCACCCCGGGGCGCCGAGCGGGCGGCGGCGCGCGCCCATTGCTCCAGGCTGGTGAGCGGAAATTCCGGGGGCGGTACGGCCATCAATGTTCCTCGCAGCTTGAACTCTGGGCGGGATTATGAATAATTATGAATTCAAAGCCAAGCTCCTGCCCCGACACATATCTTGGACACCGAAGCGCTCGATCCCAGCTTTGCGCAGCGCGCGCCACTGTCGCCGCGAGCGCTCTACCAGGACGTGGCCGACCGCCTGCGCGCGCAGATCTTCGCCCGCGAGCTGGCGCCTGGCAGCTGGATCGACGAGCAGAAGCTCAGCACCGAGTACGGCATCAGCCGCACGCCGCTGCGCGAAGCACTGAAGGTGCTGGCGGTAGAGGGCCTGGTGACGATGAAGGTGCGTCGCGGCGCGTACGTCACCGAAATGTCGGCCGACGACGTGCGGCAGATCTACCACCTGCTGGGTTTGCTCGAAAGCGACGCCGCAGCCGCCGCGGCAGTGTCGGCCGACGCGGCGCAGCGCACGCATCTGCTCATGCTGCACCAGCAATTGGAAGACCGCGTGGACGAGCGTGAGGCCTTCTTCGCCGCCAACGAAGCCTTCCACCTGGCGCTGCTGCAGGTGGCCGGCAATCGCTGGGCCGTGCAGATCGTCACGGACTTGCGCAAGGTGATGAAGCTCAACCGCCAGCACAGCCTCTTCAAACAGGGCCGGCTGGCCGAATCCATGGCTGAGCACCGCGCACTGATGGCGGCCATCGACGCGCGCGACGGTGAACTTGCGCGACGGCTGATGCGCGCGCACTTCGTGCACGGCCTCGCCGCCGCCAGCGACCGCACGCTCGACGCCGCTGCCTGACCGTCGGTTCGCGCCGGCGTCGTCGGCCCGCCCGATGGCGCGGCGCAGTCGAAACCGCCGCCGCGGGCGGGCCGCCAGAACCGGGGTGGTTTTGGCCGGCAGATCGCCCTCAAGCCCACTGCGGAGACACCGATAACCGAGGACGAATGGCGTTTCATGGTCAGACATGGAGCGCTGCCCAACATGGGGCCGGATCCGGCCCTCACCGTCGCAGCAAGGAAATCCAAGATGGCCTCCATCATCTCGAACCTGTCCACCAGCCAGATCGCCGGTCTGTCGACGCGCACGATCGCAGACCTCACGACGGAGGACTGGGCCGCCTTCAAGACGACGCAGATCCCGGTCCTCAACACCGCCCAGGTGGCGGTGATGAGCTCGACCGCCATCGGTGCGTTGTCCACGGCACAGGTGGCAGTTTTCGAGTCGGGTGACCTGCGGGCCCTGAGCACGACGGCGCTGCGCTCCATGAGCACGGCGCAGATCGAGGTGCTGAACTCCGAGCAGATCGGCGCGCTGACCACCGCCCAGGTGGCCGCGCTGACCACTGGCCAGATCCAGGCGCTGAACACGGCTGACCTGAACGCGCTGAGCACCGCCCAGTTCCGCGCGCTGAGCACTGCACAGATCGGTGCGCTGACCACGGCGCAGGCCG
>JBBQOR010000461.1:0-2946 GCA_038331055.1 Burkholderiales bacterium | reverse complement strand
TCGGTGGGTAGCTGACGCGCCACCACCAGGTGTCCGGCGATGTGTTTGCCGTGCAGGCTGCGCACCGCTTCCCACGAAGGGTTGATGCTCTCGCCACCAAACGGATCGAACCCGGTGAGCAGGATGCGTGGCAGGGACTTGCTCATGGGGTGCCTCGGCAAAGTAGGTTCAGCGGAATACCAGCAGCCACATCAAAAGCACCGTGCTGACGAAGATCCACAGCGCGCTCCAGGCCTGCGCGCGGATCACGCCGTAGGGATTGCGCAATTCCAGCAGCGCGGCCGGTACCAGGTTGAAGTCAGCGGCCATCGGTGTCAGCAAGGTACCGCAGTAGCCGCACAGCATGCCCATCGAGCCGAGGATGGCAGGGTTGGCGCCATGCTGATGAATCAGCAGCGGCAGACCGATGCCGGCCATCATCACCGGGAAGGCTGCGAACGCGTTACCCATGATTACGGTGAACAGCACCATGCCCAGCGCGAACGCCAGCAGCGCCGCCGTGGCATTGCCCGCGGGCAAATAGTCGGTGGCGATCGCGGCGATGGCCGTGCCCACACCGCTTGCAGTGAACACCTGGCCCAGCGCGGCCAGCAACAGCGGCAGCAGGGCGGCCCAGCCGATGGCATCAAGCAGTCTTCGGCCCTCGGCGACGCCTTCGTGCATGGGCGTGCGTGCCACCCGCGAGGCAGCGAACAGCGCCACCACACAGGCCAGCGCCAGCCCGGTCAGGGTCATCTGCGAAGTGGCAAACAACGCGTGTCCATCGATCACCAGGTACGCGCCGAACAGCGCCACCAGCAGGGTCACCAGTGGAATCAGCAAGGCTGGCACGAACAACCTGTGGCCAAGCCGGATGGCTGACTGAAGCCTTTCTTCGGCGCTGCTGTTTTCCGGGTGCGGCTTGCGATGAAGCCGCGGTGCGAGCAGGGCCAGCACGATCACGCCGGCACCGGCGATCTGCGCCGGCAGGGCGTGGCCGGCGGCCGATTGCTTCAGGATGAAATCGCCTGCGCCAAACAGCAGCCCCAGCACCAGCCAGAACGCGGCATGCCACAGATGCCGGTCACGCAGGTTGCGCCAGCCGGTGTAGATCAGGAAGGCAGCAATCAGCCAGTACGAGTACTCGATGCGCAGCATGCTCAGTTCGCTCCGTCGGTGCGCAGCGCTGCGGCGCGTCGTTGCAGGCGACGCTGGTAAAGCCACACCCGCACGGACTGGATCACAAAGGCGGCGATGGCCGTGGGCAATGCCCACAGCGCGATCGACAGTGGGCTCAGTTCAATGCCGTGCTGACTGTAGAAACCCTGGATCAGCAAGACCGCGCCCAGCGCAATGAATACGTCCTCGCCAAAGAAGCGCCCCACGTTGTCGGTGGCGGCGGCAATCGCGCGCAGCTCCTCGCGGTCGTCCTGAGTCAGGCTGGGCAGAATTTTTTCGACCGCCGCTTCACCCATGGGGGCCAGCAGCGGGCGTACGGTTTGTGCAGGGCCGGCCACGCCGGTGAGGCCGACCGTGGCCAGCAGCTGGCGCAGCAGCAGATAGCCGATGAGCAGTCGTGCCAATGTCAGCCCGTGCAAGCGTGCCATCCAGCGCTGCGCGTGTTCACGCAGGCCGGCCCGTTCCAGCAACCCGATCGCCGGCAGGGTCAACACGAACAGCAACAGCATGCGACTGGAGACGAAGCTCTTGCCCAGCAAGGCGAGCAGCACTTGTGGTGAAAGGCCACCGAGCAGCCCACTGACCAGGGCCGCTGTGACTACCACCGGCACGGCATTGAAGCGCAGCGCGAAGCCGAACACGATTACGGCGACGCCGAGCAGGGGCCAGTAGTTCATCCGGTTCGCGCCTTGTGTGAAAAGGTGGGGATCATGCAGCACCCGGTGCGGCGATGTGCAGGCCGGCGCGCTCAAGTGCCTCGCGCAACTGCTGCGCCAGCGCGACGGCGTGTGCACCGTCGCCATGCAGGCACAAGGTGTGGGCGTGCAGCTTGATCTGCTCGCCGTTGGTGGCCTCGACGACACCATCGCGGGCGATGCCGATCGCCTGGGCGGTGGCCAGATGGGCATCGTCGATCACCGCGCCGGGCTCGCGACGGGATTGCAATGAGCCATCAGCGAGGTAACGCCGGTCGGCAAACGCCTCGGCCGCGACGGGCAAGCCGATAGCCCGCGCGGTATCGATCAGCGCCGAGCCGGCCAGTCCGAACAGCCGCAGCTGCGGATCGAATGCATGCACGGCGCGGGCGATGGCATCGGCCAGCGACGGGTCGCGCGCGGCCATGTTGTACAGCGCGCCATGCGGCTTCACATGCGCCAGGCGGGTGCCCGCCGCCTGGGCGAAGGCATGCAGCGCGCCGATCTGATACAGCGTCATCGCCAGCACCTCATCGGGGCTGACGCTCATCTCGCGCCGGCCGAAACCTTGCAGGTCGGGTAGTGAAATATGGGCGCCAATGGCCACACCATGCGCGACCGCCAGCTCCACCGTGCGACGCATGATGGCGGGATCGCCGGCGTGAAAGCCGCAGGCGACGTTGGCCGAGCTGACCAGGCCGAGCAGGGCGTCGTCGTCGCCCATGCGCCAGGCGCCGAAGGATTCGCCGAGGTCGCAGTTGAGGTCGATGCGCTTCATGGTGGTTGCTTCAATCCGTCTGGTGCAGTCGTTGCGCGATGCGTTCAAGCAGGCGCGTGAGTCGTTGTTCGCGCTCAGCCAGTCGGGTCAGCGCCTGTTCCAGCGAGCATGGCCGGAAGCATACGGTATCGCCAGGGCGACGCTGCGCCAGTCGCGGCAGGTCGACGACGGCCACCTGGCCCACACGCGGATAACCGCCGGTCACCGGTGCCTCCGCCATCAGCACGATCGGCTGGCCCGAGGGCGGCAACTGCACGGTGCCGGGCAGGGCCGCCTCGGAGATCAGCTCCAGCGGCGCGTGCAGCTGTAGCGTCT
>JBBQOR010000460.1:0-2964 GCA_038331055.1 Burkholderiales bacterium | reverse complement strand
GGCTGGATGCCGCCGCGGTGCGCGCCTGGCTTGATCGTGGCGACGTCGCCGCGCTGTCGGCCGCGGCGTCAGCTGCAGGTCTGAATCTGGCCGGCGAAGTGCTGATTTACGGCGACTCCGATGACACCCGCGCTGCCGCGGTGGCAGCACAGTTGGCGACGGTAAGTCGCGGGCGTGTGCATTGGCTGGCCGGCGGCATCGCGCCGTGGCTGGCGGCCGGCTTGCCGAGCAGCGAGCAGCCGGCACGGCGCTTGCCGCTGCCGCAACGACTGTCGGTGATCGCACCGCTGCCGGCGGTTGCAGCGCCGGCCGATGCCGCGCGGCGCAGTTCGGCCAGCTTCAGCGTCGCACTGCCGACACTCGCGCGCGCCGGTAGCTGAGGCCGCAGCAGCTCAAGCGGGGCTGCGCCGATCCTCGATCACCTTGCCGTCATTGGGCAGCGTGCCCGCCGCCTGCAAGCTCACTTCGCAACGCAGCTTGGTGATGTCGCGCACGCTGGCGGCCATAGCTGCGGCCAGGTTCTCGGGCGCGGCATGTGTCTCGACCAGCAGGCTCAAGCGGTCGCTCGCCATTTCGCCCTCCACCACCAGCCGGGCCTTCAACACCTCCGGGTGGCGCTTGAGCACCTCGGCCACCTGGCTGGGGTGCACGAACATGCCGCGCACCTTGGCGGTCTGATCGGCGCGGCCCATCCAGCCCTTGATGCGCCGGTTCGTGCGGCCGCTCGGGCAACTGCCCGACAGCACCGCCGACAGATCGCCGGTGCCAAACCGCAGCATCGGGTAGTCAGCGTTCAGCACCGTGACGACCACTTCGCCGACCTCGCCCTCGGGCAGTGGGTCGTCGGTGCCCGGGCGCACGATCTCGACGATTGCGCCTTCCTCGACCACCAGGCCCTGACGCGCGTTGGTCTCGTAGGCAATGGTGCCTACGTCGGCGGTGGCGTAGGCCTGGTAGCCCGCCACGCCGCGCTCGGCCAGCCAGTCGCGCAGGCCGTTCGGGAAGGCCTCGCCGCTGAGCAGCGCCTTCTTCAGATGAGGCAGCGCGACGCCTCTTTCGGCGGCCTTCTCCAGCAGGATGCGCAGGAAGCTGGGTGTACCGGTATAGCCGTCGGCACGCAGCTCAGCCGCCGCCTGCAGCTGCAGCTCGGTGTGACCCACGCCGCCGGGAAAAACCGTGCAGCCGATCGCATGCGCGCCGCTTTCCATGATCCAGGCGCCGGGCGTCAGGTGGTAGCTGAAGCTGTTGTGCACCAGATCCCCGGCGCGAAAGCCGGCGGCGTAGAGCGCACGCGCGCTGCGCCAGGGGTCGGCGACGTGGCCTTCGGGCTCGTAGATCGGGCCGGGCGACTGATAGACCCGGCGCGCTGCGCGTGTGCCCGCCAGCGCATGCCAGCCGATGGCCGAAAAGCCGCCGAACGGATCCCAAGACGCGGCGTCATCCGCGCGGCCGGCCTGCTGGCGCCGCAGAAGCTCACCCTTGCGCGTGACTGGCAGTCGGGCCAGCGCGGCGTGGTGATCGATCGCTGCGGGCTCGACGCCGCGGAGCTTCTCGGCGTACGCCGGCAGCGCCTGCGCTGCTGCCACCAACGCCGGCAGCGCGGCCATCAGCGCGGCTTCGCGCGATGCCGGCTCACGCGTCTCCAGCGCGTCGAAGTGCTCAGTCATCGAGATCGCTCCATTGGCCGAGCTTGCGCTCGAGCTCCGCCTCGAAGTCACGTTGCTGCGCGGCGTCCTTCAGCGTCCGGCTGACCCACTGCGGGCTCAGGCGCGACGGCCGTTGGACCAGCGCCACCTGCAGCGCCCCCTCGACGAGTGCGGCGCGCGCGATCGCCGCGCCGCGCCGCTCGAAGACCCCGGCCCGCTCGGCGAGGCCGAGCGCGCGCAGTTTGCGCTGCAGCCGCGCCAGCGCCTCTGCAGCCTTGAAAGGCGGCGCAGCAAAGCCCCAGCCGGCCGTTTCCTCCTCGCTCACGGCGTGGCGTCTCAGGACAGCCAGCGTTTGCGGCGCTTGTAGCTCTTGGCGTCGCGGAAGCTCTTGCGCTCGCCTCCGTCCTTGGACCCGCCCACGCCGAGGTAGAACTCCTTCACGTCCTCGTTCTCTCGCAGCGACTTCGCCTCGCCGTCCATCACCACGCGGCCGTTCTCGAGGATGTAGCCGTGGTCGGCATAACGCAGCGCCATGTTGGTGTTCTGCTCGGCGAGCAGGAAGGTCACGCCCTCACGCTGGTTGAGGTCCTTGACGATCTCGAACACCTCTTCGACGATCTGCGGCGCCAGCCCCATGCTCGGCTCGTCGAGCAGCACCATCTTCGGGTTGGCCATCAGCGCGCGGCCGATGGCGCACATCTGCTGCTCGCCGCCGCTGGTGTAGGCGGCCTGGATGCCGCGGCGCTGCTTCAGGCGCGGGAAGTAGGCGTAGACCTTCTCCAGCGTCTGCGCGATGGCCGCCTTGCCGTCCTTGCGCGTGTACGCGCCGGTCATCTGGTTGTCCTCGATCGACAGGTGGGCGAAGCAGTGCCGGCCCTCCATCACCTGGATCACGCCGCGCTCGACCATCTGCGAGGTGCTCAGCCGCTCGATGCGCTCGCCGCGCAGTTCGATGCTGCCCTTGGTGACCTCGCCCCGCTCGCCGGCGAGCAGGTTGCTGACCGCGCGCAGCGTGGTCGTCTTGCCGGCACCGTTGCCACCGAGGATCGCCACCACGCCGCCCTCGGGCACCTGCAGCGAGACCCCCTTGAGGACCAGGATCACGTGGTTGTAGATGACCTCGATGCCGTTGACGCTGAGGAGCGGCGCTGTACTCATGAAATGCCTCGGTTCGGGTCGTGCAGGATCAAGTGCGGGCCGCGGGGCCGGCTTTGCCGGACCGCTGGCGCGGCCCCCTTGAGGGGGAGGCGGCGCTAGCCGCCTCGGGGGTGGGTCAAGATTGACAATCCGCCGGTGTGCGGCGCGTCAGCTTCTTCTC
>JBBQOR010000459.1:0-2964 GCA_038331055.1 Burkholderiales bacterium | reverse complement strand
AGGTCTCCAGAGAACGGTTGGCAGGGTCGGGCGCTTTCAGAGGCGGGCCGCGACTGCGCGCCACGCTTCTTGCAGCTCACCGCGGAACTCGGGCGCAGCGACCTCGATCAGGGCCTCGGCGCGTTCGTGCACGCTGAGGCCATCGAGGCTCGCGACGCCGAACTCGGTCACGACATGGTCGACGTCCAAGCGCGACAGCGTCGCCACCGCGTGGTTGCTCAGGCACGGAACGATGCGCGAACCGTTCTTGTGGCGGGCATGCAGAGCGACGATGCTGCAGCCGCCCTTGGACAGGCGGCCCGCGCGTGCGAAGTCCGGCGCGCCACCCGCGCCGCTGATCGCAGCGCCGTTGGTGTGTTCGAGGTTGCACTGGCCGAAGAGGTCAACCTCCAGCGCCGAGTTCACCGCCACGAAGCGGTCGAAACCGACCAGGGTTCGCGGGTCATGGGTGGTTTCGCAGCCCAGCACGCGCAAAGGCTCGAAGTCGGCGACGCGCTCATAGAACGCAGTGCTGCCCACCAGCACGCAGGTCGTGTGGGCGAACGACATGTCGAGTGCGCCTGCCTCGGCGAGATCGAGCAAGCCATCGGACAACATGCCCGAGTGCAGGCGCAGGTTGCGCCGGTCTCGCAGCAGGCGCATCAAGGCCGTGGGCACCTTGCCCAGGCCGGCCTGTAGCACGCAGCCATCGTCGACCAGCGGCGCAATGTGCCGGGCGATGGCTTCGGTGCCAGCGTCGGCCGGGGCTTCGTAGACCGGCAGAGGTGAGTCCACCTCGCAGACATAGTCGAAGCTGTCGTACGGCATGCTCGGGGCGCCCCGTACCCGTGGCGTCTGGCGATTGATCAGGGCGAGGCGGCGGCGACTCTTGTGCAAGGCCACCGGCATGAACTCGACCGCCGGGCCGAGCGAGCAGTTGCCGTCGTCGTCGGGTGCCGACACCTGGACGACAGTCAGATCAATGTCCACGTAGTCGATCAGGTGGCGCACGAAACCAAAGTACGACATCGGCAATGCGCGGAAGCGGCGCTCGCGCTGAGCCTGCGTGACGCTGGGTTGCATGAACAAGCCGGTGACCTGGCCGGTAGGGTGCAGCCCGCCCAGTTCGAGGCGGTTGATGCCTGGCACGTAGGTGGTGAGGATGCGTGCACCTTGTGTCAGGATCGGGTCGCGCAAGAGCTCTGCCATGAAGACCAGAGGTGCGCCGCTGGACCCGGGCACGTAGACCAGTTCACCCGGGCGCATCAACTGCGGCAACGCGCTGGGCTGAATGCGCTGCGCGGGTTGGGTGTGCACGGCCGGCGCGACTGGGCTGCGCTCGGCTCGCAAAGTCGGCACCGACAAGTCCACTTCAGGTCAAATCAATGGTGCAAGCCGAGGATCGACAAGGCCGCGATGCCGAGGTAGGGCACGCCGCCGAGGTTGTGCGTCAGGCCGAGGCTGGGGTTCTTCAGCTGGCGCTCGCCAGCCCGGCCCTGCAACTGGTTGTAGACCTCGTAGGCCATGCGCAGACCCGAGGCCGCGATCGGGTGGCCGAAGCACTTCAGGCCGCCGTCCACCTGGCAGGGCACACCGCTGCCGCCACGGTCGTAGAAGCCGTCGAGGATGTCGTGCACGGCGCGCCCGTCTTCGGAGACGAACAGGTCTTCCATCGTCACCAGCTCGGTGATCGAGAAGCAGTCGTGCACCTCCATCAGCGAGAGCTGCTTGCGCGGGTCGGTGATGCCGGCTTCGGCATAGGCGCGCTTGGCGGCGGTGCGGGTGTTGCGCACGTGGCTGCCGTCCCACTGGTTTGTCGTTGATTCGATCCCCGAGCTGATACTGAGCTGGATCGCCTTGATCGTGACCATGTCCTTCTTGCCCAGTGCGCGGGCGATCTCTGGCGTGGTGACGATGGCCGCTGCGGCGCCGTCGCTGACACCGCAGCAGTCGAACAGGCCGAGCGGCTCGGCGATCATCGGTGCGGCCAGGATCTGCTCCATCGTGATCGCCTTGCGCAGATGCGCCTTCGGGCTGAGGACGCCGTTCTGGTGGCTCTTCCATGACACATGCGCGAGTGCCTTCTTGAGCTGCTCCTTCGAGATGCTGTGCTTGCTGCGGTAGCCGGCGGCCAACTGCGCAAAGCCTGCGGGCGCCGAACCGAGCGGCAGCCATAGGTCGTTCAGCGTGCCTTTGTAGGGCGCGGGCAGGCCGCCGTAGCCGGTGTCCTTGAGCTTCTCTGCGCCAATGGCGAGGGCGAAATCCACCGCGCCGGAGGCGACCGCGTAGGCCGCTCCGCGCAACGCTTCGGTGCCGGTGGCGCACATGTTCTCGAGGCGGCTCACGGGGATGCCGTCCAGTCGCAACGCCACCGCCGCGGGGATCGCCGAGTTGCCGACGTTGACGTTGTCCATGCACGAGCCGGCCCAGGCCGCCTCGATCTGCTTGCGCTCGATGCAGGCGTCTGCGAGCGCTTCGTCGAACGCCTCTGCCAGCAGCTGCGGGGTGCCCGCATCCCAGCGCTCGCCGAACTGCGAGCAGCCCATGCCGATGATGGCGACCTTGTCCTTGATGCCTGTTGCCATTGTTTTCCTTCTTATGCCGCCACAGGCGTGGCTTTCCAGAAGTAGCGCGGGTAGCCGCGTGCCTTGTCGACATCCTTGACGCGAAAGACCATTCGCAGCGGCGTGCCGACATCAAGGCCGGCCTGGCCGACCTCGACGATCTCCATCAATAACCGCGCGCCGATGTCGAATTGCACGAAGCCCACATACAGCGGCGGCGACGGGTGGTACGAGAGCCAGTCGGCGGTGTGAGTAAAGACCTGCGCCGGCTCGTCGAACAGGTTCGCCCGCTCGAACTCGGTGGCCGGTGCGAGGCAAGCCTGGTTCACGCAATAGGCGAGTTGCGGAAACTGCACGCTGCCGCAGCGGCGGCACTTGCCGGCGGTGAATGCAGCGAGCTGCGGGGCCGAGCGGTACTGTT
>JBBQOR010000458.1:0-2975 GCA_038331055.1 Burkholderiales bacterium | reverse complement strand
CCCTCGCTGTCGGCGCCGTTGCCGGACATCGGCGACTCGCGGATGCCGTCGAAGTCGTCACCTTCGGTGCCGTTTTCCCAGTCGTCGCGCAGCGGGGTGCCGAACTCATCGGCTCGCAGCTCGCCCAGGCCCTCGCTCTCGCCGGGGCCCGCGCCTTCGCCGTCGCCGCCGTCGAGCGCCTCGCGCTCGGCGGCGTTGGCGCGGTCGAGCGCCGGCGGGGCTTCGGGCAGGCCGGCGAATTCGTCCTCGGGCTCGAGGTAGGGGTTCTGCTCGAGCATCTGGTCGACTTCCTGCTGCAGCTCGAGCGTCGACAACTGCAGCAGACGGATCGACTGCTGCAGCTGCGGCGTCAGCGCCAGATGCTGCGACAGGCGGACCTGGAGTGAGGGCTTCATCACCCGGTGTTCCCCGGGCCCGCGCAGCCGCGCAAGGGAAAGTGCCGCGCCGCCATCACATGCGGAAGTTCTCGCCGAGGTACACCTTGCGCACCTCGGCGTTGGCCACGATGTCCTGCGGCGTGCCCTCGGCCAGCACGCGGCCCTCGCTGATGATGTAGGCGCGGTCGCAGATGCCCAGCGTCTCGCGCACGTTGTGGTCGGTGATCAGCACACCGATGCCGCGCTGCTTGAGAAAACCGATGATGCGCTGGATCTCGATCACCGCGATCGGGTCGACGCCGGCGAAAGGCTCGTCGAGCAGGATGAAGCGCGGGTTGGTCGCCAGCGCGCGCGCGATCTCCACCCGGCGGCGCTCACCGCCCGACAGCGCCGGCGCGGGCGAGTCGCGCAGCTTGGCGATGCCCAGCTCCTGCAGCAGCTGTTCGAGCGTGGCTTGCAGCACGTCCTTCTTCAGCGCCCGGCCGTCGGCGCCATGCTGCAGCTCGAGCACGGCGCGGATGTTCTCCTCCACCGTCAGCTTGCGGAAGATCGAGGCCTCTTGCGGCAGGTAAGACAGGCCCAGCCGCGCGCGCTGGTGGATCGGCAGCGACTGCACCGCCAGACCGTCGATGTGGATCGTGCCGGCATCGGCGCGCACCAGCCCGACGACCATGTAGAAAGTGGTGGTCTTGCCCGCGCCGTTGGGGCCGAGCAGGCCGACCACCTCGCCGGCCGCCACCGACAGGTGCACATCGCCGACCACCGTGCGCGCGCCATAGCGCTTTTGCAGCCCATCGGCCTCCAGCCGGCTGACCGTGCGCGCGTCCAAGGCTACTTGCCCTCGCGCGGGGCGAGCACGGCGCGCACGCGGCCGCCCGGCTGCGCGGCGGTGCCGCCGGCCGCGCTGCTGCCCTGCACATTGAAGACTTCGGCGTTGCGGTCCCAGGTGATCAGCGCGCCGGTGATCTCGTCGGCCACCACGGCGCCGCGCAGACGGCGCACCGAACCGTTGCCGATGAAACGCAGCGTTTCGGTTCGGCTGTCGAGCTCGATGCGGTCGGCCCTTCCTTCCAGCGTCTCGTCCACGCCCTCACGCTTCTGGCGAAAGCTGGCCGGCTGTCCAGGGCTGCCGGTGGCGGTGGCGACGCGAAAGCCATCGGGCAGATCGCGGATCTCCACCCGCTCGGCGCGAATGGTCATCGTGCCCTGCTGGATCAGCACGTTGCCGTTGAAGACCACCACCTGGCGTTGCAAGTCCACGGTGCCGGGCTTGTCGGCCTCGATCACCATCGGCTTGCTGCGGTCGGCGCGTTCGGCTGTGGCCGGCAGCGCCAGAGATGCCGCGGCCACCACCACCAAAGTGGTGCAAAGTGAGCGAAGGCGCGGCGTCATAGATTCGGCATGAAACTTGCAGTTGATTCTAGCCACAAGTTTCGCCGTGTGGATCGCGAACGCGCCACCGAGCACGCTGCCGCCGTGACCGACGCCACGGCGGTGCGCCGGAGAAAGCCGCCTCAGGTTTGGCGGACGCGGGCGAGCAGGAACTCGGCGACCGCCAGCGCGCGTTCGTGGCTGCCGGCCAGCGCCGCAGAGGTGAAGAAGCGGCCCTGGATGCCCAGCGCCGGCACGCCGTCGATGCGGTAGGCATCGGTCAGCTGGCGCGCGCGCGTGGCCTTGGTGTTGACGCCGAAAGAACGGAAGGAATCGGTGAACTTGGCGGCGTCCACGCCGTTGGCGCTGACGAAAGCCACCATCTCGGCTTCGGTGTTCAGGCGCCGGTTCTGCACGTGGATGGCGGCGAAGATGCGCCGGTGCAGGGTTTCGAGCTGGCCCATCTCCTCCAGCGCGTAGAAGAGTTTCTGGCCCAGCTGATGGCGCGCGGTGAAGCCCACCGGCACGCGGCGCAGCGAGACATCGGCCGGCAGCCGCTTGCCCCAGGCGTCGAGCAGCGGCTCGAAGGCGTTGCAGTGCGGGCACTCGTACCAGAAAAACTCGACCACCTCGATCTTCTTGTCCGGTGAAGGCAGGCTCACCGGCGCCGGCTGCTGAAGACGCACGAAGTGCGTGCCCTCGACCGGGCTGCCGCCCTGCGCACGGGCGGTGTTGGCGCCCGCGGCCAAGCCCAGCCCGGTGGCCAGGTGGAGAGAAAAGTCACGCCGTTTCATGGTGGATGTCCTGTGGATGTTTCGATGCGGATTCAGGGATGGACTGTTGCAGCGTGCTTCAGGTTCCGTGGCGCGGGCGTGCGCCTGCTCGGGCCCGCTCAGGGCCGCTCGATGCGGACCAGCTGGCCCTCGACGCCGGCCGCCTGCAGCTTGGCTTGCGTGGCGTCGGCGTCGGCGCGGACGTCGAAGGGCCCCACGCGCACGCGGTACATCGTGCGGCCCGACTGCTCGCGCTCGCTGACACGGGCCTCCAGACCCACGATCGCCAGCCTGGCGCGCTGGGCTTCGGCCTCTTCGGGGCGGCTGTAGGCACCGGCCTGCACCAGATAGACGAAGGGGTCGGCGGTGGTCTTCGCCGGGCGCACCGGGGCCGAGGCCGCGGGCGGCGCGGCGGCTGGCGCCGCTTGGGCCGCTTGGGCCGCTTGGGCCGCTT
>JBBQOR010000457.1:0-3033 GCA_038331055.1 Burkholderiales bacterium | reverse complement strand
GGCGAGGTGCAGCGCGCCACCGTCGTGCCCTTCGACGGTTACCTGGCGCAGAGCCTGGTGCGCGCGGGCGACAACGTCAAGCGCGGGCAGGTGATGGCCCGGCTGGATGACCGCGACCTGCGCCTGGAAGAGAGCCGCTGGCAGGCCGAGCACGAGCAGTTCCTGCGCCGCTGGCGCCAGGCCCAGGCCACGCGTGACCGCGCGGCGATGAACGTGCTGGGCGCGCAGGCCAGCCAGGCGCTGGCCCAGCTGCAGCTGGTGCAAGAGCGGCTGGACCGGCTGGCGCTGCAGGCGCCGTTCGACGGCCTGGTGGTCTCGGGTGATCTGCGCCAGCTGGTCGGCACGCCGGTCGAGCAGGGCAAGGTGCTGTTCGAGACCGCCCCGCTGGACGCCTACCGCGTGGTGCTGCAGGTGGATGAGCGCGACATCGCGCGGCTGGCCGTCGGCCAGGGCGGCGACCTGGTGCTGGCCGGGCTGCCCGGCGTCACGCTGTCGTTCATGGTGCACCAGATCACGCCGGTAGCCAGCGCCGAGGACGGGCGCAACTTCTTCCGCGTCGAGGCCCGCGTGCAGGGCGGTGAAGGACGCCTGCGCCCGGGCATGGAAGGCGTGGGCAAGGTGCGCGTGGGCGAGCGCCGGCTGCTCTGGATCTGGACCCACCGGCTGGTGGAATGGGTGGATCTGGCGCTGTGGCGCTGGCTGCCCTGAACCGGGACGAGGGCCGATGAGCGCCACCCTGCTGAGCAGCCACTGGTACCGCGTGGCGCCGCTGCGCCCGCGGCTGCGGCCGCACCTGCGGCTGTTTCGCCACCGCTACCGCGGCGAGCGCTGGTTCGTGCTGCGCGACCCGGTGTCGGGCCGCAGCCACCGTTACACGCCGGGCGCACGGCTGATCCTGTGCGGCATGGACGGCCGCTTCAGCGTCGACGAGCTGTGGGCCGCCGCGCAGCGCGAACTGGGCGAAGGCGCGCCGACGCAGGACGAGATGATCGCGCTGCTCGGTCAGTTGCACGCGGCCGACCTGATCCAATGCGAGGTCACGCCCGACGCCGCCGAACTGTTCGAGCGCGCGCAGCAGCATTCGCGCATGAAGACGCGCCAGACCTTCGGCAACCCGATGTCGATGAAGGTGCCGCTGCTCGACCCCGACCGCTGGCTGGCCGCGCTGGTGCCGCTGGTGCGCCCGGTGTGGAACCGCTGGGGGCTGCTCGCCTGGCTGGCGCTGGTGGCGGCCGGCGCGCTGGCCGCGCTGACGCACCGCGACGAGCTGACCGAGAACATCGCCGACCGCGTGCTGGCCGTGCACAACCTGCTGCTGCTGCTGGTGCTGTTTCCGCTGCTGAAGGCGCTGCACGAACTCGGCCACGGCATCGCCATCCGCATGAATGGCGGCGAGGTGCACGACATGGGCGTGATGCTGCTGGTCTTCATGCCGGTGCCCTACGTCGATGCATCGGCCTCGAACGCGCTGCGCAGCAAGCACGAGCGCGCGCTGATCGGCGCCGCCGGCATGATGGTCGAGCTGGCGCTGGCCGCGCTGGCGATGTTCGTGTGGCTGCTGGTCGAGCCCGGCGTCGTGCGCTCGCTGGCCTTCAACGTGATGCTGGTGGCCGGGGTCTCCACGCTGGTCTTCAACGCCAACCCGCTGCTGCGCTACGACGGCTACTTCATCCTGGCCGACCTGAGCGAGACGCCCAACCTGGCGATGCGCGCCAACCGCTGCGTCGGCTACCTGCTCGAACGCTGGCTGTTCGGCGTCGTCGATCCCGAGCCGCCGGCGGCCACGCGGCGCGAGCGCGTCTGGCTGGCCAGCTACGCGGTGCTGTCCTTCGTCTACCGCATGCTGGTCAGCGTGACGATCATCCTGTTCATCGCCGGCGAGTTCTTCTTCATCGGCGTCGTGCTGGCCCTGTGGGCCGGCGTGGCGATGCTGCTGCTGCCGCTCGGACGTACGCTCAAGGCGCTGTTCACCGGCCCGCGGCTGGCGCTGGTGCGCTCACGCGCGGTGGGCGTGAGCGCGGGGGTGCTTGCGCTGCTGGCGCTGCTGCTGGCGGTGGTGCCGCTGCCGCTGCGCACGCAGACCGAGGGCGTGCTGTGGCTGCCCGAACAGTCGCTGGTGCGCGCCGGCGGCGCCGGCTTCAAGGCCCGCTTCGTGGCCGAGCCGGGCAGCCTGGTGCGCCGCGGCGACCCGCTGATCGAATCGGTGTCGCCGGCACTGCTGGCCCAGCGCCGCGTCACGCAGGCCCGTGTGGCCGAGTTGCAGGCCAGTGTGGATGCGCTGTTCGTCGCCAACCGCACCGAAGCCGAGGTGACGCGCCAGCAGCTCGAGCGCGAGCAGTCGGCGCTGGTCTCGCTGGATGAGCGGCTGGCCGCGCTGATCGTCGCCAGCCCGGCCGACGGCCGTTTCATCGTGCCGCGTTCGGCCGACCAGGACGGCCGCTTCCACCGCAAGGGCGACCTGCTGGGCTATGTCGTCGACCCGCTGCAGCCGCAGGTGCGCGTGGTGGTGCCGCAGGGCGAGGTGGACCTGGTCAGCCTGGCCACGCGCGAAGTGGCGCTGCGGCGCGCCGACCGGCCCGATCAGGTGATCATCGGCCGCGTGCTGCGCGAGATGCCCGGCGGCAGCAGCGAGCTGCCCAGCCGTGCACTGGCCACCGGCGGCGGCGGCACGCTGGCGGTGGACCCGCGCGACCAGAGCGGCACGCGCGCGCTGCAGCGCAGCTTTCAGATCGACGTCGCGCTGCCGCCGGATGGCCTGTCGCTGTATGGCGGGCGCGTGCACGTGCGCTTCGAGCATCCGCCCGAGCCGATGACGGCACAGCTGTGGCGCGCCGCGCGGCAGTTGTTCCTCAGCCGCTTCCAGGTGTAGACCTTGATGAGCGACACCCGGAGTCTGGACACCGCCCTCGACACGCTCCTCGGTCGCCCCGGCGGCGCGCGCCGTGCACGCGACAGCGCCGTGCGGGTGGCATTGGCCAGCGCCTACCCCGAGCGCGAGGAAGAGCGCCCGAGCACGCTGGACCGCGTCGGCGA
>JBBQOR010000456.1:0-3035 GCA_038331055.1 Burkholderiales bacterium | reverse complement strand
TCCCAGTATTCCTCCAGCGACTCGCCCTTCCACGCGAACACCGGCGTGCCGGTGACGGCGATCGCAGCGGCGGCATGGTCCTGGGTCGAGAAGATGTTGCACGAGGCCCAGCGCACGTCGGCGCCGATGTCCTTCAGGGTTTCGATCAGCACGGCGGTCTGGATCGTCATGTGCAGCGAGCCGGTGACGCGCACGCCCTTCAGCGGCAGGCTGGGGGCGTACTTGCGGCGGATCGACATCAGGCCCGGCATCTCGGGTTCGGCGATGTCCAGTTCCTTGCGGCCGAATTCGGCGAGCGACAGGTCGCGGACCTTGTAATCGTGGGTAGCAGCTTCTTTGCTGACAGCGTTCATGTGTATCTCCGGTTAGTTGGAGGCTCTTTCGAAGAGGGCGGCCATGGAGCACCGGTTTCTTGCGAAGGGACTCGCTTACAGAGCGCCGTTGTGGAACGTGCCGCGCCGAGCCTGGCCGTTCTTGTGATGAGTCGACGGATCGCTCCGTGTTCACAAACGGTCGCAGCGCCCCTCGGCGGGCAGTACAAGTCGGCCATTGTAGCGGGAGATTCAATGGGCCGCCTCTCCGGCCGCGGAAATTGGTAGGCTGAGGCTTCGCCTTGACATGGACCTGAGTGATGGAAACCAACCACGAGCCCGAATTCCCGCCTCAAGACGAGCCGTTGCGTGAGAACGTGGGGCGGCTCGGCACCATGGTCGGGCGCATGCTGGCGGAGCAGGATGGTCAGCCATTCTTCGAGCGGGTCGAGCAGGTGCGCACCGCTGCCATTCGGCGCCGCCGCGAAGGGGCGTCGGTTGCCGAGCTGGCTGAATCCCTGGCGGGGCTCGACGCAGCTCATGCAGAGGCGCTGGCGCGGGCGTTCGCCACCTATTTTCAGGCCGTCAACACGGCCGAGCGGGTGCACCGTATCCGCCGGCGCCGCGACTATCAGCGTGCGGGTGGGGCGCCGCAGCCGGAGTCATTGCTCGATGTGCTGGGGCGCTTGAAGGCGCAGGGCGTCGGCGCGGACGAGTTGCTTGGCTGGCTGGACAAGCTCTGGATCGAGCCGGTATTCACCGCGCACCCGACCGAGGCCGTGCGCCGCTCGCTGCTGGAGAAAGAGCAGGCGATCGTGAAGGCCCTGATCGACAACTTCGACCCCACCCGTACGCCGCAGGAGCGCAAGGAGGACGACGACCGCATCTTCATGGCCTTGTCCTCCGGCTGGCAGACGGCCGAGGCCTCGCCGGTGCGACCCACCGTGCAGGATGAACATCACCATGTCGGCTTTTATCTGGCCAACCCGTTGTACCGCATCGTGCCAGCGTTGTACGAATCGCTGGCCGACGCACTGCACTCGGTTTACGGTGTGGCGGCCAAGCTGCCGCAATTTCTCGGGTTCGCCACCTGGGTCGGCGGTGACATGGATGGCAACCCCAATGTCGGCGCCGACACCATCGCCGCCAGCCTGGCTACCCAGCGCGCGCAGGTGATCGAGCATTACCTCGCCGATGTGTCTGTGTTGGCGCGACTGCTCAGCCAGACCGAAGGTCGCGCGGATACCTCTTCTCAGCTACTGCAGCGCCTCGACGCGTATCGGGAACGCTTCCCGCTGGCGGCGGCAAGGATTCGTCCGCGTCACGCGGACATGCCTTACCGCTGTCTGCTGACCCTGGTCGGCGCGCGGCTGGAAGCAAGCCTCGACGACGATCATGCGGAAGGCTACAGCTCGGCGGTCGAACTGATCGCCGACCTGCAACTGATGGTCGACAGCCTGATTGACCATCACGGCGTGCATGCGGGTGCCTATGCGGTACAGCGTCTGATTCGCCGGGTGCGCACGTTCGGCCTGCATCTGGCTCGACTGGATGTGCGCCAGGACTCACAGGTGCATGACGAGGCGCTGGCCGCGCTGTTCGACAACCCGGCATGGCAGGAGCTCGCGCCCGATGCCCGCGCCACGCAGCTGCGTGCATACGCCAGCGGCAAGGAACTGTTTTCGATCAGCCACGCCGACGTGGCCAAATCCCTGTACGACGTATTCGCCACCCTGGGCGACTCGCGCCGCCGCTATGGCCGCGAATCCGTGGGCCTGTACATCATCAGCATGGCGCGCTCGGCCGCTGACGTACTTGCGGTGCTGGCATTGGCTCGCTATGGCGGCCTGATCGAAAGCAACCACGTGCCGCTCGACATCGCGCCATTGTTCGAGACCGTTGACGATTTGAGCAATGCGCCAGCCACCCTGCGTGCCTTGCTCGGTGATCCGGTCTATCGCCAGCACCTGGCCGCGCGCGGCGACCAGCAGTGGGTGATGCTTGGCTACTCCGACAGCGGCAAGGACGGCGGCACTCTGGCGTCGCGCTGGGGACTGCAACGGGCGCAGGTCGAGTTGCTCGACGTGGCGCGCGAGGCGGGCATCCAGCTGGCCTTTTTCCATGGCCGCGGTGGTTCGGCCAGCCGCGGCGGCGCACGCATCGCGCCAGCGCTGATGTCCTCGCCGCGTGGTTCCGTGGCCGGCGTGCTGCGAGTCACCGAGCAGGGTGAGGTGATCCATCGCAAGTACGGCATCCGGGCACTCGCGCTGCGCAACCTCGAGCAGACCGTCGGCGCCGTGCTCAATGCATCATTGCGTCCGCGCGAGGATGAGCCGCGTGAGGAGCGCTGGCGGGCACAGATGGAGTCGCTCTCGGCCAGCAGCCGGGCGACCTACCGCGCCTTTGTCGACCATCCGCATTTTGTCAGCTACTTCCGCAGCGCCACGCCGATCGACGTGATCGAGCGGATGACCCTGGGCTCACGTCCCGCCAGCCGTCGCAGCATGCGGGGCGTGCAGGATCTGCGGGCGATCCCCTGGGTTTTCGCCTGGACCCAGTGCCGCACGATCCTGCCCGGCTGGTATGGGCTGGGCAGTGCGCTGGAGCAGGGCGTGCAGGGGTTCGGCGAGGCGGCGATGATCGAGATGGCCAACGACTGGCCGTTCTTCCAGAACATGCTGGACGACGTCGAAATGGTGCTGGCCAAGTCGGATCTGGATATCG
>JBBQOR010000455.1:0-3036 GCA_038331055.1 Burkholderiales bacterium | reverse complement strand
GCACCGGTGGCGAACCTGTCGATCGGCGAGCAGCCCAGGTGAGAGCAGATGCCCACGCCGACGAAGAACTCCGGCTTGATCGAGCGATGCACGTTCTTCGCGTAGGCCGGCGTCGGGTACTGGGTGCGGTTGGACTTGGGGTCGGCAACCAGCGCTTCGGTCTGCGTCAACGACGCCAACTGCTCAGGCGTGCGGCGCATGATCCATACCGGCTTGCCGCGCCACTCGACCGTCAGCTTCTCGCCCGGCTTGATCGCGCTGATATCCACCTGCACCGGCGCGCCGGCGGCCTTGGCACGCTCGGACGGCGCGAAGGTGCTGATAAAGGGCACGGCGGTGACGGCACCACCGATCGCGCCCGCGCCGCAGGTGATCGCAATCCACGTGCGTCGGCTCTGGTCTACGGGGCCCTCGCCTGGGGCCGGAATGACGGCGTCGCTCATCTTGATCCTTCAGGGCTTCGGACTACGGGTCAACCCGGCATTCTAGCGGTCGGCCGCAAGGTCTGGCTTGACCGCCACGCCGCGCCCGCCTACCGTCATGGGCGGCTGTGCTGGCCTTCCGAAGCGCACGGCCGGCAACCCACCCACACCGCAGGGGAACGCAGAGCATGAGTTTCGCATCCGAGTTCAAGGAGTTCGCCCTCAAGGGCAATGTGATCGACCTGGCGGTCGGCGTCATCATCGGAGCTGCTTTCGCCAAGATCGTCGATTCGCTGGTCGGCGACCTGATCATGCCGATCGTCGGCGTGATCGTCGGTGGGCTCGACTTCAGCAACTACTTCGTCCCGCTGGCCGGTCAGACCGCCGCCACCTTGGTCGAGGCGAAGAAAGCCGGTGCCGTGTTCGCCTATGGCAGCTTCCTCACGGTGGCAGTGAACTTCATGATCCTGGCGATGATCATTTTCTTGATGGTCAAGCAGATCAATCGGATGAAGCGTGAACAAGTCGCGCCGCCGGCGCCGCCCGCCCCGCAGGCGCCGACGCCCGAGGACGTGCTGCTACTGCGCGAGATCCGCGATGCGCTGAGGAAGTGAGCCGGCTGACGTGAGCCGGATTTCCCGCGCAACAGCCCCAGCGCCGCCGTTGCGGGGTCGATGACGCATACTCGTCACCGACCCCGCAAATGAGCCCTCCAACCGCCTTTCACCGCCTGCCGGCGCCGCTGGAAGCTGCGATCCAGCGGCTCAAGCTGGCTGCGCGCGGCGCGGCCGAACGCAGCGTCGATGCGCTGGGCATCTCGGCGCTGTCGGCGACGAATGCGGCGCAGCGCGACCAGCTTCTGGAAGCCCAGTTCGAGCTGAATCGCCGCAAGGCCGCGTTCGTTCTGGCCTTCGACGAAGCCTACGACAGCCGCGTTCGGCGCGATCTGGGGCCGCGCGGCGGCGAGTCCACGTCCCCCGGACGCTGGGACGACCTGAGTCTGGTCGAGGACCGCGAGCTCGAACTGCAGGTGGCCGCCGAACGCTTCGGCCTGGAGATCGGGCACGTTTGCGAGTGGGAGCTGCGCGAACTCACCGGCTATATCAGCACACTGCTCGGCGAAAGCGCCGGCGGCCGCCCCGAGGACGTGGAACGCCATCCGCTGCGGCCCGAGATCGTCGGCCACGCGATGCTGCGCGGCATCGACGCCGTCGTCGAACGGGCCGAGGTGCGCAAGCTGCTGCAGGTCGAACTGACGCGCGCCCTGGCGACGGTGATGAGCAAGACCTATGGCGAGATCCTGGCCGGGCTGCGAAGCGCAGGCGTGCAGTCGGCCGGCCTGAACGTGCGCGCCCGCGTTGGCGACAGCAGCCGCCCCGCACTGGGCAGCGACCGCGGCAGCCTGGCCCGTGAAGCACAGCCCGCGCAGGGCCGGGGCGCGGCCCCCTCCGGGCGTGGCGGCGGCGGTGGGGGCAGCGCGGGCCGTGGCGGGGGCGGGGGCGGCACGCCGATGGGCGCCGTCGACGCCCAGTTGATGGGGCTGATCCGCCGTCTGGCGCATTTCGATCGCGGCGGCTGGGCCGGCGACGCGGCCGACGACGATGCCGGCGGTGGCGGATCCGGTGCGGGGCTGCCGCCCAACCTGATCCACGCCCACCGAGATGAGCTGCGCCGCGCAGCGGGCGGCGCGCTCGACCATGTGGTGATCGATGTGGTCGGCAGCCTCTTCGACGCCATCCTCTCCGACCCCAAGGTGCCGCCGCAGATGGCGCAGCAGATCGCGCGGCTGCAGTTGCCGGTGTTGCGCGCGGCGCTGGGCGACCCGAGTTTCTTCTCTTCGCGCCGCCATCCGGTGCGCCGCTTCGTCAACCGCATCGCCTCGCTCGGCGCGGCCTTCGACGACTTCGGCGACGCCGACGCGCAGCGTTTCCTGGCGCTGGTGCGCGAGCTGGTGGAGGACATCGTCGAAGGCGACTTCGACCACATCGAGCCCTACGAACACAAGCTCACGCTGCTCGAGCAGTTCGTGGCCGAGCAGGCGCGGCGCGAGGTGATGGCGCACGGCGACCCGGCCGCGATGCTGGGCCAGAAGGAAGACGACCTGCGCCTGCAGCGCCACTATGCCCAGCGGCTGCAGCGCGAACTCGCGCCGCTGGCCGCGCCGGACTTCGTGCGCGAGTTCCTGGCCGATGTCTGGAGCCGCGTGCTGCTGAAGACGGCGCAGCAGGGCGGCTCACAGGACCAGCGCCTTGGCCGGCTGCGCGCGGCCGGCCGCGAACTGTTCATGAGCGTGCAGCCCAAGGCCGCACCGGCGCAGCGCAAGGCCTTCGTCGCCCAGTTGCCGCAGCTAATGCGCGAACTCGGTGAAGGGCTCGACCTGATCGCCTGGCCCGAGAGCGCGCGCAAGGCCTTCTTCGGCATGCTGCTGCCGGCGCATGCCGAGGCGCTGAAGGGCCACGGCCTGCGCACGCTGGAATACAACCTGCTGCAACGTCAGGTGGAGTCCGTGCTCGAGCAGCCGCTGCCCACCCGCGAAGAACTGCCGCTGGCCGAGCCGGCGGGCACGCTGGCCGAAGAGGCGGCCGCCGAAGCAGCGCAGGCGACCCCGGCGCCC
>JBBQOR010000454.1:0-3036 GCA_038331055.1 Burkholderiales bacterium | reverse complement strand
TGGCCGCTGGCGGCCGAAGCCGGCTACGGCCGCTGCCTGCGCGTGGATCTGCTGCACAAGCTGCATGACGAGTTGAAGTACGACTCGTTGGAAGCCTTGCGTGAGGGCATCGCGCGCGACACCCAGGCCGCGCACGACTGGTTCGCGGCCGCGGCCGCAGCCTGAGATCAGAACCGCCAGGCCAGCCCCGCATTGACGCCAAAGGTGGTCGTGCGCCCGGTCAGCGGGCTGTCCGCGGCCGGGCCGAGCAAATGGCTCACGCCGATGCCGGCCAGGCCGATCCAGCGCGGGCCGAACTCCGCGCGGAACCCAGTGCTCACGGCGATGTCGCGCAGACCAGAGCCGGTTTCGAACACGGGATAGCCACTGCGTGCGGCCTGCTCAGGCGAGACGCCGAAATACGACTGCAGATAGCGGTCGCCGGCGACCGTCAGGCTGCTGCCTGCAGTCCACACCGTGTGCGGGCCCAGGCGGCGCTCGTGCTGCAGCCCGATCTCGCCCAGGTTGCCGCCGCCGCGGCCGAATGCATCCACGTTCCACGAGGCAGAGACGCGCCACTGCTCGTCCAGCCGCCAGTTGGCGGCGATGCGCGCACGCACGGTGTTCTTCACGTCGCCCATGCCGGCCAAGCTGTTCGCCGAGTCTTCCCCACGGCCACCGTCGTAGCGCAGGCCGAGACTGACACGAACGGCGTCGCTGCGAACCAACTCGAAACCGACACCACGCACGACTTCGTCGCTGCTGCGCGACACGAAACCGCCGGTGTTGGTGATACTGAAGCGGCCGTAGCGCAGGAAGAAGCCCGGGTGAACCTTCAACTTGCGCTCCGAGGCGCCCTGGTAAGCCGGCGAGTCGGATGCGAGCAGGCCGATCGCCCCCTCCCACTTCGGCTCGGCCTGCGCTGGTGAGGCGAGCAGAGCCATGGCCGCACAAAGCAGCGGCAAGCTCGGCAGGGTCGATCGCATCGAGGGCTCACCTATAGAATGAAGACATGCGATTCTCGTTCACGGCCGTCGATTACCCTCGCAGCGCTGCGGCCACGCGGCGCCAGACCACGCGCGACCGAATTCGGCGCGGCTGAGCCCGCCCCGGCCGGCCCCGCGCCGCCCGGTCCTCTGCCAGGAACGCCGATACCGAGACCTGCACCGCCGACGGTGCTTGCAACGCGCCATGACCGAACCCACCAGCACGTCACCCGCGGCCACCGATTACCGCCGAACGCTGAACCTGCCCGATACGCCCTTCCCGATGCGGGGCGACCTGCCCAAACGTGAACCCGGCTGGGTGGCGCAATGGGAGCGCGAAGGCCAGTACCGCCGCCTGCGCGATGCGCGCCACGGCCGGCCGCTGTTCATCCTGCACGATGGCCCGCCGTACGCCAACGCGCGCATCCACATGGGGCACGCGGTGAACAAGGTACTCAAGGACATGATCGTCAAGGCGCGGCAACTGTCCGGCTTCGATGCGCAGTACGTGCCGGGCTGGGATTGCCACGGCCTGCCGATCGAGAACGCCATCGAGAAAGCCTACGGCCGCAACCTGGGCCGCGACGAGATGCAGGTTAGGAGCCGCGCCTACGCCAGCGAGCAGATCGCGCAGCAGATGGTCGACTTCAAGCGCCTGGGCGTGCTGGGCGACTGGGGCCGGCGCTACGCGACGATGGACCCGGCCAACGAGGCGGGCGAGATCCGCGCCTTCAAGCGCGTCATCGAGCGCGGCTTCGTCTACCGCGGCCTGAAGCCGGTCTACTGGTGCTTCGACTGCGGCAGCTCATTGGCCGAGTTCGAGATCGAATACGCCGACAAGAAGAGCCAGACGCTGGACGTGGGTTTCGCCTGCGCCGAGCCGGGCAAGCTGGCCGCCGCCTTCGGCCTGCCGGCGCTGCACAAGCCGGCCTTCATCGTCATCTGGACCACCACCGCCTGGACCATCCCGGCCAACCAGGCGCTGAACCTGAACCCGGCGCTGGACTACGCGCTGGTCGATACGAAGCGCGGGCTGCTGGTGCTGGCGGCCTCGCTGGTCGAGAAGTGCCTCGAACGTTATGGCCTGGCCGGCGAGGTGCTGGCGGTGGTCAAGGGCGAGGCGCTGGGCGGACTGGACTTCATCCATCCTCTTGCCCAGGTGCACCCGGGCTATGACCGCATGAGCCCGGTCTACCTGGCCGACTACGCCACCGCCGATGACGGCACCGGCATCGTGCACAGCTCGCCGGCCTACGGCGTGGACGACTTCAACTCCTGCCGCGCGCATGGCATGCAGGTCGAGGACATCCTCAACCCGGTGCAGGCGCAGGGCAGCTACGCCGCCGAGTGGCCGCTGTTTGGCGGCATGAACATCTGGAAGGCCGCGCCGCGCATCATCGAGGTGCTGGCCGAGGCCGACCGGTTGTTTGCGACCGGCCCGCTGCTGCACAGCTACCCGCACTGCTGGCGTCACAAGAGTCCGGTGATCTACCGCGCCGCGGCGCAGTGGTTCATCCGCATGGACGAGGGCGATGGCGTCTTCACCAAGGACAAGGCGCCGCTGACGCTGCGCCGCATGGCGCTGGACGCCATCGAGGCCACCTCGTTCTACCCCGAGAACGGCAAGGCCCGGCTGCGCGACATGATCGCCAACCGGCCCGACTGGTGCATCAGCCGCCAGCGCAGCTGGGGTGTGCCGCTGCCCTTCTTCCTGCACAAGGACAGCGGCGAGCTGCACCCCGACACGATGCAGATCCTCGACCGCGCGGCCGACATCGTCGAGGCCGGTGGCATCGAGGCCTGGAGCCGCATGAGCACCGAGCAGATCCTCGGCCCCGAGGACGCGCCGTACTACAGCAAGAGCAGCGACATCCTCGAGGTCTGGTTCGACAGCGGCTCGACCTTCTTCCACGTGCTGCGCGGCACCCATGCCGACGCTGACGGCCAGCCCGGCCACCACGAAAGCGGCCCCGAGGCCGATCTCTACCTGGAAGGCCACGACCAGCACCGCGGCTGGTTCCATTCGGCGCTGCTGCTGGGCTGTGCGCTGGAAGGCCGCGCGCCCTACCGC
>JBBQOR010000453.1:0-3039 GCA_038331055.1 Burkholderiales bacterium | reverse complement strand
CGACCAGGGTGATCTGCTGCCGCGCCTGGCGGCTGCTGTACCGGCGCACCGGCGCGCCGTCGCGCAGCAGACGGTGGAAGCGCTGCTCGGCGCGGCGCTGGACGAAGGCGGCGCGCGATACGCCACGCCCTACGGCTTCGTGCGCGCGCTGCGTGCCGGCCGCGTGAAGGCCGAGATCGCACCGCCGGCCGACGCGGTGCAGCTGCTCACCGTGCACGGCGCCAAGGGCCTGCAGTCGCGCGCCGTGTTCCTCGTCGATACCGACCCGCTGCCGCGCAACCCTGAGCGCTGCACGCTGCTGGTGGACTGGCCGGTGGATCACGCGGCTCCGCGCTGCGCCGCCTTTGTGCTCGACGAGTCGGCCATCGCGCCTTCGCTCGTGGCGCTGCTCGCCGCCGAGCGCACCGAGCGGGCGCGCGAGGAGCTCAACGGCCTGTACGTCGCGGCCACGCGCAGCGCAGAGCGGCTGGTGGTCAGCCGCACCGAGCCACCGCCGCGCAACGCCGCCGCGCCGAGCTGGTGGGCGCGGCTGTCGTCGGCCGCCGCGCTGCTCGATTCGGCGTCCGAGTCAGTTGCGGCACGGTCGGCGCCGCCGCGGTCTCTGGATGTGGAGGTGGCGCGCGGCTGGACGGCACCGCCGGCCGCATCCGGCATTGCTCGCGCGGCAGTGGATGACGATGCGGCACGCCTCGGCCAGGCATTGCACCGGCTGCTCGAGTGGCTGGGCGGTGCGATGGCGGAGGCGTCGCAGGCAGACTCTGCGCGGGCGGTGGCCACGGCCTTCGACCTGCCGCCTGCGCGCGCGGCCGCGCTGGTTCAGACCGCGCTGGCGATCCGCGACAGCCCGGCGCTGGCCCGTTTCTTCGCCGGCCCGGCGCTGGAGTGGGCGGCCAACGAAGTGCCGATCTCTCACGGGGGCGAGTTGCTGCGTATCGACCGGCTGGTCGCCCTGCGCGAGCAGGGCGCGCGCGTGTGGTGGGTGCTCGACTACAAGCTGGCCGGCCGCCCGCAGGATGACCCGGCGCTGCGGGCACAACTGGCGCGCTACGTGGCGGCCGTGCAGGCCGCGCAGCCCGGCGAGACGGTGCGCGGGGCCTTCGTCACTGCGGCCGGCCAGTGTGTCGAGCCTGGCTGATGCAGGGCGGCGCGAGCTGCGCGCGCGGCCCGGCTCAACAGGGCACCACCCGACGATCCCGGATCAGCGCGCCGTTCGGCGACTCCTCGCCCAGCGTCGCCAGCCAGACGATCGAGTCAGCGCCCTCGGCCACGCTGCGGTCGGCATCGGGCCGGCCCATCTCGGTGCGCACCTGGCCGGGCGTCACGGCATTCACCCGCAGTGAGGTGCCTTCCACCTCCGACGCGAGCACGCGTGTCATCGTGTTGAGCGCGATCTTGGACATGCGGTAGCCGACGCAGAAGCCGCCGTCTGCGCCCAGGTCGGCCTGCAGCGATTCGGTGGGGCCCATGTCGGAAGAGACGTTGACGATGCGCCCGCCGCCCTGGCGCAGCGTCACCGGGATCGCGGCGGCCGACAGGCGGTACGCGCCGACGACGTTGGTGTCGAGCATCTCCAGCAGGCTGCGGCCTGACATACCACGCGCGGCACTGACGCAGGCGCCGCGCGGCTCGGCAAACACCCCGGCGTTGTTGATCAGGATGTCCAGCCGCCCCAGACGGGCCAGTACCAGATCGATGCTGTTGGCCACCTCGTTGTCGTTGGTCACATCCAGCCGCACGGCGGCTGCCTCCAGCCCGCCATGTTCACTGCGGCCAGACCCGCCAGGCCGCCCAGGCGCAGCGCGATCTCCATCGCCACCGGCGTCGTCACCGACTTGGGTGCCAGCGAGGCCAGCACCTCGGGTGCAGCCCGCATCGCCGCCGCCAGGCCGATGGCCAGCACGGTGGCCACCAGCGTGCCACCGGCGATCGCCGCCAGCAAGGGGCTCAGGCGCGAACGCACTCCGGCGGCATGGCGGACCAGCGGCACCGCCAGCGCCACGGTGGCCGGGCCGAGCAGGAAGTGCAGCGGCGCCGCGGCGTCGAAGTAGCGTGCGTACGGCAGCCCGGTGGCCAGCAACACGGCGACCACCGTGGCCACCGCCAGCAGCAGCGGGTTCGCCAGCACGTGGCCCTTGCACAGTCTTTGTGCCACGCGGCCGGCGAGGTACGCGCCCAGGGTCCGTGCCAGCGCGCCCGGCCAGGCCTCCAGTGCCGCGACGCCGATCATCGATCGCCCCGACGCGCCAACAGGCCGGCGACCAGCATCCCCGTCAGGGTGCTGAGCGGCACGGCCAGCGCCAACGCCGCCAGGTCGTTCAGGCCCCATGCGGCCTGGGTCAGCACCGTCGCCCCGGCAGGCACGACAAACAGGGGCAAGAGCCCGATCAGCAGCTCCGAGGCCTTCACGAGCGAGTCGGGAATGCGCCCCAGCAGGCACAAGCCGATGAAGAGCAGCGTCATGCCGATCATCGCGCCCGGCACCGGCCAGCCGAGGCGATGGGTCAGACCCTCGCCCAAGAGCAGGAACGCCAGCAGCCAGAACAGGCCGGACAGCGTGCGCTCCGGCTCCGCCACGGTAGACGTTGCGTGTACTGGCTTGTCGACCATCGCCGTGGCGGGTGACGCGCCAGGCATGAGTGGAACTCTCCTTGCTCAGTCGAACCCGGGCACCGGGGTCTGCTGTTTGTTAGGTGGGCCACTGCGCAAACCGGACATCCAGTGCGGCCGCACATGCCGCCGCCGGTCCGGCCGTCAAGATGCATGGTCAGCGACCCGTACTTCCGGGCATCGGCGCGCGGCGCCTGCGTTGCAATCGATCCTCGAAGGTCCGCCCCCGATCCATGCCACCCGCCGCAGAGACTCCACCCCGCGCCCAGGCCGTTCGCCACTTCGGCCGCTTTCAGCTGCTTGGCCTGGCGGGCAAGAGCGAGTGCACGATGGCCTGGCGCGTGGCCGACCCGCAGCGCACGCAAGAACTGCTGCTCGTGCTGCCGCGCGTGCAACCGCCCGATGGCCCGGCCCTGGAAAGCTGGAACCAGG
>JBBQOR010000452.1:0-3042 GCA_038331055.1 Burkholderiales bacterium | reverse complement strand
CCAGACAGGCACCCGGTAGAAATCTGGCTGGCACCCGGCAGGTCGAAATGAAGATCCGGCGCCAAGGCGGCCGCACCCCGCGTCAGGGCACCGGCGGTCGCCGCACGAAGAAGTCGATCTCGACGCGCGCGCCACGGGCCGGCGGCGGCAGCGCTCACGGCAAAGTCTCCGGCATCTCTCGCTACTCCTCAGGCTTGGAGATGCGCGAGATGGGTCTCGTCGCCGAACACGGTATCGCCTCGCGGCGCCTCAGCCGCCGACGAGATCGTCGAGAAGCCGGTAGTCCGGCAGCGTGGTGTCGATCGCCCGCCCGCCGCGGATGACGGTTCGGTCGAACTGCGCGCGCGCCAGCAGTTCGGAGTAGCTGCGCGCCTTCAGCACGAGCAAGTCAGCCGGCGCACCCGGCTTCAGCACGCCGACATCGAGGCCCATGATGGCCGCGGGCGTGGCCGTGGCGGCGTGGATCCAGTCGCCCAGCGGGTGGTCCAGATGCCCGATCTTCACCGCCTGGGTGTAGGTATCGAGCATGTCGTGGTCGCCGTAGGCGTGGAAGGGGTCGCGGCAGTTGTCGCCGGCCACCGCAACGCGCAGGCCGGCCGCGGCCATCTCGTGCAGCGTCGTCACGCCGCGCCAACGGGGTGTGCGCGCGGCCGGGCTGCGGTCCTGCGGTCGATCGCCGTGGCGCGGAAGGCCCCGGTGCCGTCGCCGCTCGGGTTGGGCTGGCGCGGCCAGATGTGGCCCTTGTCCAGGTGCGTGTGGCAATCGACCATGCCCGGCAGCACCACCGACGCGTCGAGGTCGGGGCCCAGCGCCTGCGGCAGGCTGCCTGCCGGCTCGAGGGCCGCGATGCGTCCGCCATCGATCAGCAGATCGACCGCGACCAGGCCTTCGGTGCGCGCCGCGGGAAAGCGGCCCTCGACCAGGCATGCCGGCACGTTCGCGCCGCGAAGTGCGTAGCGCGGCTGCGGCGGCGGCTGGAAGAAGGACGGGCCCATGCGCGCAGCGGGACTTCAGTTCTCGCGGCGCATCGCGCTGTCGTGCCAGTGGCGCAGGCTCAGGTGCGAGATCAGCGAGAGGCCGGCGAAGATCGCCACGCCGCACAGCGAGACCAGTGTCAGCGCGGCGAACATGCGCGGAATCTGCAACTGGTAGCCTGCCTCAAGGATGCGGTACGCCAGCCCCGACTCGGCACCCCCGGTGCCGGCGACGAACTCGGCCACCACCGCCCCGATCAGCGACAGCCCGCCCGAGATGCGCAGGCCGCCAAGGAAGTACGGCATCGCCGCCGGCAGCCGCAAGTTCCACAGCGTCTGCCAGCGCGAGGCGCGGTAGAGCTGGAACAGGTTCACCAGGTGGTGGTCGGCCGAGTTCAGCCCCAGCGTGGTGTTCGACAGGATCGGGAAGAACGCCACCAGCCAGGCGCAGATCAGCAGCGAGAGCATCACGTTGTCGGCCCAGATGATGATCAGCGGCGCGATGGCCACGACTGGCGTCACCTGCATCACGATCGCATACGGGAACAGCGAGCGCTCGAGCCACTTCGACTGCGTGAACAGCACGGCCAGCAGCATGCCGACGACGACGGCGGCCGTCAGCGCGGCCATCGAGATCGACAGCGTGATCCACAGCGAACCCGACAGCGAGGACCAGTCCTTCACCAGCGTCTGCGCGATGACCCACGGCTCGGGCAGGATGTAGACGGGAATCTGGCGCACGCGCACGACGAGCGTCCACAGCCCGAGGAACGCGAGGCCGAGCACCAGCGGTGCCAGCAGGCGCGGCCAGGTCGAGGCGCGCAGGCCCGCGATGCGGCGCTCGTGGTCGGCGACCGGGATGTCCTCGTCGGCGACCGGCGCCACCAGCGGCCGCGCGTGATCGATGTCCATCGCCTGCGCAAGCTCTTCAGCGGCGGGGCTGCGCTTGGTCGGCGGCGGCGGCGGTGATGCCTTCGGCGCGCCACGCAGCGACACGCCAGCACCCAGTTCGGCCCCCGGCGTGCTCATGCCGCCCTGCGCCTGTCCATCGCGTCCTCGAGCGCGGCCGACACGGTGCTGCAGTGCGTCGCATAGACCGCCGAGGTGCGGTACGTGCTGTGACGCGGGTACGGCTCGTCGACGGCGATGTCGGCGTGGATGCGCCCGGGCCGCGGCGCCATCACCACGATGCGCTGCGACAGGAACACGCTCTCGTACACCGAGTGGGTGACGAAGATCACGGTGAAGCGCTCGCTGCGCCACAGCTCGAGCAGGTCGTTGTTCAGGCGCGAGCGGGTGATTTCGTCGAGCGCCGCGAAGGGCTCGTCCATCAGCAGGATGCGGGGCCGCGTGACCATTGCGCGGGCGATCGACACGCGCATCTTCATGCCGCCGGACAGCTCGCGCGGATAGGCCGCCTCGAAGCCGCCGAGACCGACCGCGGCCAGCGCCTCGGCGGCGCGCGCCAGCCGCTCGGGCTTGGACAGGCCGGCGATCTTCAGCGGCAGCGCGACGTTGCGCAGCGCGCTGGCCCAGGGCAGCAGCGTCGGCTCCTGGAACACGAAGGACAGGTCGGGCCGGGCGTGGCCCATCGCGTCGTAGGCGCTGGTCGGCCAATCGATCTCGCCGGCCGAGGGCTCACCCAGGCCGGAGATCAGCTTGAGCAAAGTGCTCTTGCCGCAACCCGAGGGGCCGAGCAGGGACACAAACTGGCGCTGCCCGACGTCGAGGTCGACTTCCTTCAGCGCCAGCGTGGCGTTGGAAAAACGCTTGGAGACCGTGCGACAGCGCAGCAACGGCTTCTCGCGCGCAACCTCTTCAGCGGGCACGGCGGACGCGCCGTCAGGGGGCAGCAGCGCGCTCACCGCCACTCAGCCGCGCTTGCGGTTGATGAACTGCATCGTGTAGCCGCGCCTGACATCCAGCCCGGCCGGTTGTGCGCCGGCCGCGACCATGCCGTCGTAGAAGCGCTTCATGCGCGCCTCGGACATGGTGCCGATGCCCTGGGCCTTGGTCTCGGCGGTCTCGACGATGCCGAACTTGCGCAAGGAGTCGACCGCAAAGGCGA
>JBBQOR010000451.1:0-3051 GCA_038331055.1 Burkholderiales bacterium | reverse complement strand
TGGGCGTCTGGCCGCCACCGGCCGCAGCGGCGATGTTGCGGTTGGCCTGCGCGATGCCACGGGCCAGGTCGTTGATCTGCAGCACGTCGGCCCTGAGCTGCTCGGTCACCGAACGCTGCGCGCCGTCGAAGTTCTGTCCGGCCTCGTTGAAGCGTTGCACCATGTCCTGCGCGCGCGCCAGCACCGTGGTACGCGTGGCCTGGTCGGCGGGCCGCGCGGCCATGTCGCCCAGCGTGGTGAGAAAGCTGCTGGTGGCCCAGCCCAGGCCCTGCTCGCCGCCGACGAACACGGCATCCAGGCTCTTCAGCTGCGCCGCGCGCGCGGCATCCATCGCCGCCAGCGAGCTGGTGCCGGCCGCCTCGCGGGTGAGGAAGACATCGTGCGCGCGGGTGATGGACTGCACGTCCACGCCCTTGCCGATGAAGCCGGCGCTGGAGTACTGGCCGCGGTTGGTGGCCAGTTCGGCGTTCTGCCGCGAGTAGCCCGCGACGTTGGCGTTCGAGATGTTGTGGCCGATCGTCTGCAGCGACGAATAGTTGGCCGCCAGCGCCCGCACGCCGATGCCGAGCAGCGGCGAAACGCTCACGCCTGCTCTCCGCGCTCAGGCTGGCGCGCGTCCATGGCTCAGGCCATGCTGCGCTGCAGGCGCAAGGTGGTGTTGATCACGCGCGTGAGCTTGTCGGCGTACTCGGGGTCGGTGGCGTAGCCGGCGCGCTGAAGGCCCTGCGCGAAGGCGGCGGCCGAGGTACCGGCGGCACTGCTGATGCCGGCGTAGCGCGGGCTTTGCTTCATCAGGCGGGCGTAGTCGGCGAACGACTCCTCGTAGCTGCTGTAGGCACGGAACTGCGCCCGCACCCGGCGTGACTCGCCGTTGATGAACTCGGTCGTCGTGACCTCTGCCACCGGGCCCTTCCAGCTGCCGCTGGCCTTGATGCCGAACAGGTTGAACGACGGCGCGCCGTCGGCATGGCGGATCTCGCGCCGGCCCCAGCCGGTCTCCAGTGCCGCCTGCGACACCATGAAAGCCGCCGGGATGCCGGTGCGCGCCTCGGCCGCCTGCGCCGAGCGGCTGTGCTGCTGCACGAAGCCGGCCGGGCCGCGTTCGGGGATGCGCTCGGTGCGCACCACGCGGGCGAGCGGGGTCGGCGTGTTGTTCGCGCTGCCGGTGGCCGGGATCGGCCCCGGGCTCAGGCCCATCTGCCGCTCGAGCTGCCGCATGATGGCCTCGGACAGGCCGCCCGGGCGCCCCGCCAGCTGCTGCGCGATCTGGCCGTCGAGCATCTCGGTGCCCAGCTTGGAGGTCGGGTTGTCGGCCAGGCTGCCCGCGGGCGTGGCCGCGCGCATCGCCTTGACCATCTCGTTCATGAACAGCGCTTCGAGCTGAAGCGCGCTGCCCTTGATCGCCGCCTTCGGGTCGGTCGAAGCGCGGGTGCGCAGGCCGTCCAGCGTGCGCAGGTCGTTGGTCAGGCCGGGGGGCACCATTGCCATGCTCAGATCACCTCGATTTCTGCATTCAATGCGCCGGCACTCTTCATCGCCTGAAGAATCGCCAACAGGTCTTGCGGGGTCGCGCCGAGCGCGTTCAGCGCCTTCACCACATCGGCCAGCTTGGTGCCGGCGGGCATCTGCACCAGCGCGCCGGCCTGCTGCGACACCGTGATATCGGCCTTCTCGCCGGCTACTGTCTGCCCCTGGCCGAAGGGGCCCGGCTGGCTGACGACGGGAGTCGCACTGATGGTCACCGACAGGCTGCCATGGGCCACCGCGCAAGGCCCCAGCGTGACCGCGTCGTTCATCACCACCGAGCCGGTGCGCGCATTCAGCACGATGCGCGCCGCCGGCCGCGCCAGTTGCAGCGGCAGGTTCTCGATGTCGGCCAGGAAGGCCACGCGGCTGTCGCTGTCGGCGGGCAGGCGCACTCGCACGGTGCGGCCGTCCAGCGCCGCCGCGCTGCCCGGGCCCTTGGCCTCGTTGATCACCCGCGCCACCTCGCGCGCGGTATTGAAATCGGCCGCCGCCAGGTCGAGGCGCACGGTCTCGCCGCTCATCACCGGCGACGCCACCGCGCGCTCGACGGTGGCGCCTTCGGGCACGCGGCCCGCCGCCAGGTGGTTGATCTGCACCTTCGAGCCGCCGGCCGAGGCACCGGCACCGCCGACGATCAGGTTGCCCTGCGCCAGCGCGTAAACCTGGCCGTCGGCGCCCTTGAGCGGGGTGCCGATCAGCGTGCCGCCGCGCAGGCTCTTGGCGTTGCCGATCGAGGACACCACCACGTCCAGCGTCTGCCCGGGCTGGGCGAAGGCGGGCAGCGCGCTGGTCACCATCACCGCGGCCACGTTGCGCACCTGCATCTGCACGCCGGCCGGTACGGTGATGCCCATCTGCTGCAGCATCGCGTTCAGGCTCTGCGCGGTGAACGGCGTCTGCGTGGTCTGGTCGCCGGTGCCGTCCAGCCCCACCACCAGGCCGTAGCCGACCAGCGGGTTGCTGCGCACGCCCTGCAGCGTGGCCACTTCCTTGATGCGTGCGGCGTCGGCCGGCAGCGGCCACCACAGCGCCGCGCTGGCGGCGACGAAGGCCAGGGTCACCGTCCAGCGCATCAGGCGCTCGGCGGTCTCGGGGTCGGGTTGGGTCTGCACCGCATCCTCCTCAGATCGGAAGCACGCTGAGGAACACGCGCGACAGCCAGCCGACCGCCTGCGCATCGGCCTGCGCGCCGCGTCCGCGCTGCTCCAGCCGCACGTTGGCGATCTGCGCGCTGGGCACCAGGTTGCCGGGCTGGATGCTGCGCGGGTCGACCTGGCCGGAGAAGCGCAAGGCGTCCACGTTGCGGTTGACGCCGATCTGCTTCTCGCCGGCGATCAGCAGATGGCCATTGGGCAGCACGCCGACGACCGTGGCGGTGATGGTGCCGGAGAAGTCGTTGCTGCTCTCGGTGGCGCCCTTGCCGGCGAAGGTGTTGGCGCTGGTGCCGTTGGCCGCCGCGCGGCCGAAGGAGTTGGCCGCGACGCCGGGCAGCGCCTTGACCGCGGCGTTGACTTCGCCACTCTT
>JBBQOR010000450.1:0-3053 GCA_038331055.1 Burkholderiales bacterium | reverse complement strand
CCACGTAGCCCGGGGTGACGGTAGGCACGACGAAGGCGCTGATGCCCTTCTTGCCGGCAGCCTTGTCGGTGACGGCCATGACGATCGCCAGGTCGCCATGCTTGCCGCTGGTGATGAACTGCTTGACGCCATCGAGCACGTACTCGTCGCCTTCGCGGCGTGCCGTGGTGCGCAGGCCGCCGGCCTCGCTGCCGACATGCGGCTCGGTCAGGCAGAAGGCGCCGAGCATCTCGCCACGCGCCAGCGGCAGCAGGAAACGCTGCTGCTGATCGGGGTTGCCGAAGGCCATCAGGATGCTGCACACAGGGCAGTTGTTGACGCTCACGATGGTGCTGGTGGCGCCGTCGCCGGCGGCAACCTCCTCCAGGATCAACGCCAGCGCCAGGTAGTCCAGGCCCGCGCCGCCCTGTTCGGCCGGCACTGCCACGCCGTAGCAGCCGAGTGCCGCCAGACCTTTCAGCTCGGTGGCCGGGAAGTGATGCTGGCGATCCCACTCGGCCGCGCGCGGGGCGATGCAGTCCTGCACGTAGGCGCGCACGGCGTCCTGCACCGCGCGGTGGTCATCACCCAGCAGCATCAAGGCCCCCGGGTTCGGTAGCGGGCGCACCATCGCCGCCGCCCGGCTGGCGCACCAGCAGCGTGCCGCGGCCGATGACGCAGGCGCGGCCGGCGATCGACGCCAGACCGTCCACCTGGGCAATCCAGCCGCTCTGGCGCGCGCTGGGATCGACGGCCATGACGGTCCAGGCCAGCGACAGGGTCTGGTCAGCGAACACCGGTGCCTTGAAGGCGAAGTTGAAGTTCAGGCACAGCACCTCGCGCGGGCCCGACTCGCCGGGCTGCGCGAAGTGCGACGCCACCAACCCGATCAGCAACGAGACGGTGTGCTGGCCGCAGGCGATGATCTCGCCGAAGTCGGCCCGCTGCGCCGCCAGCGTGTCGTGGTGCAGCGGGTTCAGGTCGCCAGTCAGGTTGGCGAAGTCGATGATCTGCTGGCGGCTCAGACGCAACTGGCGCCGGCACTTCTCGCCCACGCGCAACAAGCTCGGCAGGTCTTGCTGGCGGGTGTTCATCGCCTCAGACGAGTTCGACCGCCATCGCCGTGGCTTCGCCGCCGCCGATGCACAGGGCCGCCACGCCGCGCTTGAGCCCGCGCTTCCTGAGCGCGCCCAGGAGCGTGACGACGATACGCGCGCCGCTGGCGCCGATCGGGTGGCCCAGTGCGCAGGCGCCGCCATGCACGTTGACGATCTCGTGCGGCAGCCTGAACTCGGTCATCGCCGCCATCGTCACCGCGGCGAAGGCTTCGTTGACTTCCCACAGGTCCACCTGGCTCGCGTTCCAGCCGCTGCGCGCCAGCACCTTCTGGATGGCGCCGATGGGCGCGGTGGTGAACCACTCCGGCGCCTGCGCGTGCACCGCGTGACCCGCGATGCGCGCCAGCGGCTTCAGGCCGAGTTGCGCCGCGGTGCTCTCGCGCACCAGCACCAGCGCGGCTGCGCCGTCGCTGATGCTGCTGGCGTTGGCGGCGGTAATCGTGCCGTCCTTCTTGAAGGCGGGCTTGAGGCCGGGGATCTTGTCCAGCCGGGCCTTGAAGGGTTGCTCGTCCTGGCGCACCACGGTCTCGCCGGCCTTGCCGGGCAGACTGACCGGGGCGATCTCCCAGTCGAAGCTGCCGTCCTCGTTGGCCTGCTTGCTGCGGGTGGTCGAGGCGATCGCGAATTCGTCCTGCGCCTGCCGCGTGAAGCCGTAACGGGCCACGCAGGACTCGGCGAAGACGCCCATTGCCTTGCCGCGCTCGTACGCGTCTTCCAGGCCGTCGATGGCCATGTGGTCGAACATCGTCGCCGCGCCGTAGCGCAGGCCCTTGCGCGCGAACACCAGATGCGGCGCACTGCTCATGCTCTCCATGCCACCGGCCAGCACCACGCGCGCCGAGCCCGCGGCCAGCATGTCGTGGCCGAACATCATCGCGCGCATGCCGCTGCCGCACATCTTGGACAGCGTCACTGCGCCGGTGCTGTCGGGCAGGCCTGCGCGGCGCATCGCCTGGCGCGCCGGGGCCTGGCCCTGGCCGGCCATCAGGCAGTTGCCCAGCAGCACTTCGTCGACCGCCTCGCCCGGCACGCCGGCGCGCTCGACGGCGGCGCGAACCGCCACTGCGCCCAGCTCCCAGGCCGCCAGCGAAGCGAAGTCGCCGAGCAGGCCGCCCATCGGCGTGCGCGCGGCGGAAACGATGACGATGGGGTCGGACATGGGCGGCTCCTGTTTCAGCGGACCGGGACGCTGTCATTGTGCAGTCGCACCGTGAAGCGTTTGGAGGCGTCATATGGAAACACATCGTGAACGTGGCCGGCCTTGATGCGCTCTTTGTGGCCATGCCAGAACCCGGCCTCGAGCAGCTCTGCGTGATGCGCGAGGAAGACCTCGCGCACCTTCGGATTGCCCAGCAGAAAAGGGCCGAAGGTCTCGGGGAACACGTCCTTGGGGCCCACCGTGTACCAGACCTCGCCCGACATCTCTTCTTCTTCGTTGCGCGGTGTGGGCACACGGCGGAAATTGCAGTCGGTGATGTACTCGATCTCGTCGTAGTCGTAGAACACCACCTTGCCGTGGCGCGTGACGCCGAAGTTCTTCCACAGCATGTCGCCGGGGAAGATGTTGGCCGCGACCAGGTCCTTGATGGCGTTGCCGTACTCGATCACCGCGTGCGCCACCTGCTCGGGGCCGGCCTCCTGCAGGTAGATGTTGAGCGGGATCATGCGGCGCTCGATGTACAGGTGCTTGATCACCAGCACGTCGCCGGCTTCTTCCACCAGGCTGGGGCAGAAGTGCTTCAGCTCGGCCACCAGCTCTTCCTCGAAGCGCTGGCGCGGGAAGGCCACGTCGCTGTACTCCAGCGTGTCGGCCATGCGGCCGACGCGGTCGTGTGTCTTCACCAGCAGGTACTTGCTCTTGATCTGCTCGCGCGTGGTGTCCTTCTGCGGCGGGTAGAAGTCCTTGATGACCTTGAACACGTAAGGGAAGGAGGGCAGGTCGAAGACCAGCATCAC
>JBBQOR010000449.1:0-3059 GCA_038331055.1 Burkholderiales bacterium | reverse complement strand
TCTCGAACCCGGCCGTGACCTGCGCCATCCCGGCCACCACCCGCATCGACCATGTGCGTGAGAACCTCGCGGTGGCCACCGGCCGCCTGCCCGACGCCGCCGCACGCGCGCGCATGGCGGCCTACACCGACAAGCTGCTGTGAGCGATTGGTGGAGCTACCGTCCGGGCAGTTTCCTGCTGTTCTCGCAGCGCACCTACGGCAGTCTGGTGGCGTCGTACAACGCCGAGATCTGGCCGCTGCAAACCATGCTCGTCGCGCTGGGCCTGATGGCGCTGGTCGTGGCAGCCCGATCGCGTTCGCCGCTGCACGCACGCCTGGTCTGGTTGCTGCTGGGCGGCGCGTGGTGCTGGGTGGCCTGGGCCTTTCACTTGCGTCGCTTCAGCACCATCAACTGGGCCGCGGAATACCTGGCCTGGGTCTTCGCCTTGCAGGGCATGGCGTTGCTTTGGGCCGGTGTGATGCGCCCGGGCCTGTCATTCGAACCCCGATCGCCGGCCCGCAGCGTGTTGGGGCTCGGGATCGTTGCGGTGGCGCTGCTGGCGTGGCCGCTGCTCGGCCTGATGTTGGGCCGGCCCTGGGCGCAGGCCGAGAGCTTCGGTTCGTCTGCAGACCCGACGGCGATTGCCACGCTCGGCTTCCTGACGCTGGCGCCGCGCGCGCCGGGGTGGCTGATCGTCATCCCGCTGGCGGTCAGCGCGCTGGGCCTGGCCTTGGCGTGGGCGCTGCAAGCCGCATCGGCCTGACAGGAGCGCCATGACAGGGGCTCAACCCGTGGTCTCGGGGCTTTCGCCATGACCAAGCTGCTGTGGGTGCTGCTGCCGCTGCTGCTGGCCGGTGCCACGTTGGCGCTGATGGCTTTGCGCGGGCGCATGCCTTCGCGATCGGCGCTGAACGTCTGGTCCAGCCTGTTTCTCCTGGTGTACGTGCTGGGCACCGCCGGCCTGGGCATCTTCTGGGTCGCCAACCAGCATTTGCCGGTGTTCGACTGGCACTACCTGTTCGGCTACGCCACCGTGCTGCTGTTGGTGCTGCACCTGGCCTTCAACTTCCGTGTCGTCTGGCAACACCTGGCGCGACGACGCCCGCCTGCGCCGCGCGAGGGCACGGCGCACGTTCCGCCAGCCGGTCTCGGTCGGCGGCCTGCACTGGGGGCCCTGGGCATGCTGGGCGCCACCGCGTTGGCCGGCGGCGCGTTCGTGCTCGGGCTGCGGCATGGCCGCACCGAACTGCGCATCGAGCCGGCCACCGGTCCGGCCGCCGGTGCTGGCGTGGGGACTGCCGTCGACCAAGCGGCGACGGCCTTGGCGCTGGTGGAACAGTTCCACGAGTTCTCGGCCCATTCCCGCGCCGGCCTGCTGCGCCGCGCGCCTGGTGTGGCCTGGGGCGACCCGCCGCCGCCCTTCAAGCCCTACCCGATCAGCCCAGGGGCCGCGCGCATGGTGCTGCCGTCGCCGCATTTGGCGCGCGACGTCAGGAACGGCAAGCCGTTCGATGCCGGCGCTCTGGGTGCCGTGCTCTGGCACACCGCCGGCGTGAGCCAGCAAAGCGGCACGATTGCCTTTCGAACCTCGCCCTCGTCCGGTGCGCTGTTCTCCACCGAGCTCTACGTCGTGGTGCGGACGGTCGCAGGTATCGACGCCGGCGTGTGGCATTACGACGCCAGAACACACGCGCTGCAACGGCTGCCAGGCAGTCCGCCAACCGAGCTCGAGATGGGTCTGCAAGCCGGTGCGGCGCCCGATGACGCGCTGGCAGTGGTGGTGGCCACCGCCATCTTCGGACGCAGCGGACACAAGTACCGCGACCGCACTTACCGCTACGTGCTGGCGGACCTGGGGCACGCGCTGGAGAACCTGCAGGTTGCGACACAGGCGCTGGGTGCGGCCACGACGCTGCAGCGGCGTTTCGACGAAGCGCGCACTGCGGCCCTGCTGGGGGTGGACGAAGCCGAAGAGGGCGTGCTGGCGTTGGCCGTGTTGCGTCCGGCCGGCCGGGCGCCGAACGGCGACGCCACCCGCTGGCAGGCGCCCGTGCTGTCCACAGTCGGCGCGGCGCCGCTGGGCGTCACCGACGCCATGCACCGCGCCACCTCGCTGCGGGCTGCGGCCTCAGCGCCTGCTGTGGTGCCGCTGGTGCCGCTGGCGGTGCTGGTGCCGCTGATGCCGGAAACCAGCGCGGCAAACACGATGCCGCTGCCCACGCCGATGACTGCGCTTGTCGATCCGTTGAGGGTCATTGCGCAACGTCGTTCGGTACGACGTTTTGCAAAGTCGGCGCTGCCGCTGCAGGCGCTGTCGGCGCTGTTGTCGGCCATGGGCCGGCCGGCGCCACAGCTGTCAGACGCCGTGCGCATCGACGTCGTGACGCAGGCCGTGCAGGGCCTGGAGACAGCGTCGTGGCGCTATGACCCGGCCACGCACGGCCTGCGCATGCGCGTGCGCCATGACGACGGTCTGCGCCGACGCTCGCGCGCCGCCGCCCTGGACCAGGATGTGATCGGCGACGCGGCCGCGGTGTTGGTGCTGTCCATGGCCCGCGCCGCTTTTGCTGCCGACCCCAGCGGGCCGGCGCGCGGCTACCGGCACGCCTTTCTCGAGGCCGGGCTGGTCGGCGAACGCCTGTACCTGGAAGCTGGCGCACTCGGCTTGGGCGTCTGCGCGGTGGGCGCCTTCTATGACGAAGAAGCGGCTGCGCTGGTGGCCGTGGACCCGCAGCACGAATGGATCGTGCATTTCGCCGCGCTGGGTGTTCCCGCCTGAGGGCAGCCCCGCCCGCGCCAGGGCTTCCACCGCGGCCCAAGCGTCTGCCCACCGCCGCGGTCGGCGCTGTGTGCCACGGGGCAGCAGGCCTGCTGTCGGCGCGGCGGCCCGATGGCAGCCTGTGGATCGCAGGACGGCGTGTCAACGGCTTCACCAACGCCGAAGAAGCCGCAGCAGGCACGACCAGCGTCGTGCCCTTCATGCTCGAAGACCGCCTGCGACATGCGCGGCACGCTGCGGGCGCGCGTGTCGCTGGGCTACCGCATGATGCAGCAGGGTCTGGTGCCGACCTGCAACC
>JBBQOR010000448.1:0-3061 GCA_038331055.1 Burkholderiales bacterium | reverse complement strand
GGCGTGGTGAAGGTGGAGTCCATCAGCAGCGGCAGGCCGTGTTCGTGCGCCAGCGCGGCCACGGTCGGGATGTCCAGCACGTCCAGACCCGGGTTGCCCAGCGTTTCGCCGAACAGCAGCCGGGTTTCGGGGCGGATGGCGGCGCGCCAGCCGTCGATGTCGCCCGGCTTGACGAAGGTGGTCAGGATGCCGAAGCGCGCCAGCGTGTAGTGCAGCAGGTTGTGTGAGCCTCCGTACAGGGCGCTGGAGGCGACGATGTGCCCGCCGGCGCCGGCCAGCGTGCAGATGTCCAGGTGCAGCGCCGCCTGGCCGCTGGCGGTGGCAATGGCGCCGGTGCCTCCTTC
This sequence comes from Burkholderiales bacterium, assembly GCA_038331055.1. Classification (GTDB taxonomy): domain Bacteria; phylum Pseudomonadota; class Gammaproteobacteria; order Burkholderiales; family Burkholderiaceae_C; genus Rubrivivax. The sequence continues at coordinate 2,717 of JBBQOR010000448.1, read as the reverse complement.
AAGCGCCGCGACGCGCTCTTCGAACACCGCGTTGGTCGGGTTGCTGATGCGGCTGTAGACATGCCCCGAGCGCTCGAGGTTGAACAGCGACGCGGCGTGCTCGCTGCTTTCGAAGACGAAACTGGTCGACAGCACGATGGGCAGCGCACGCGCCCCTGTCGTGGGGTCGGGGGCTGCGCCGGCGTGTAGCGCGAGGGTGTCGAAACCGGGGTCGGCGGATCCGGCCATGGGGTCTCCGAGAGGGGGCTTTCGAGAGTCATTGTGGGCTATATTGACCCTTCATCGATCGCACTGACCGTCCCGAGGAGCCGCCCATGAAGGTCTCAGACATCCTGCGCGTCAAGGGCAATACGCTGTACACGGTGCCGCCCGACGAGCGCCTGGCGGTTGCTGTGCAGACGATGGCCGATATGGACATCGGCTCGCTGGTGGTGATGGCCCATGGCGACCTCATCGGCATGCTCACCTTCCGCGAGGTGATCGCCGCGTTGGTCAGGAACGGCGGCAGCATCGGCCAGTTGCTGGTGCGCACGGTGATGGACGACGCGCCGCTGACCTGCACGCCCGAGACCGACATGGACGAGGTGCGCCGCATGATGCTGCTGCGCCACGCGCGCTACATGCCGGTGCTCGACCAGCGCACGTTGATGGGCGTGGTCTCGTTCTACGACGTGGCCAAGGCGGTGGTCGACAGCCAGGACTTCGAGAACCGCATGCTCAAGGCCTACATCCGCGACTGGCCGGTCGACCAGACCGAAGCGCCCGGCTGAGCGCGGTGCGTCAGAGGGCGGCTCCTACAATCCCGCCTTTGAACCGCTCTCGCCCCGCATGTCCGGCAGCAGCTTCGGCGAACTCTTTCGTGTCACCAACTTCGGCGAGAGCCACGGCCCGGCCATCGGCTGCGTGATCGACGGTTGCCCGCCCGGGTTGGCGCTGTCCGAGGCCGACATCCAGGCCCAGCTTGACCGGCGCCGCCCGGGCACCAGCCGCCACGTCACGCAGCGCAACGAGCCCGATGCGGTGGAGATCCTTTCCGGGGTCTTCGAGGGCCTGACCACCGGCACGCCGATCGCGCTGCTGATCCGCAACACCGACCAGCGCAGCAAGGATTACGCGAACCTGCTCGACACCTTCCGCCCAGGCCATGCCGACTACACCTACTGGCGCAAGTACGGCCACCGTGACCCGCGCGGCGGCGGGCGCTCCAGCGCCAGACTGACCGCGCCGATGGTGGCGGCCGGCGCGGTGGCGCGCAAATGGCTGGCCGAGCACCACGGCACCTCGTTCATCGGCTGGATGAGCGCTCTCGGCGAGATCGAGATCCCGTTCGAGGGCACCGAGCACATCGCGCACAACCCCTTCTTCGCCGCCAACGCCACGCTGGTGCCGCAGCTCGAGGCGCACATGGACGCGCTGCGCAAGGCCGGCGACAGCTGCGGCGCGCGCATCGAGGTGCGCGCGCGCGGCGTGCTGGCGGGTCTGGGCGACCCGCTGTTCGACAAGCTCGATGCCGACATCGCCTGGGCCATGATGGGCATCAATGCCGTCAAGGGCGTGGAGATCGGCAGCGGCTTCGGCTGCGTCAGCGAACGTGGCAGTACGCATGGGGATGAGCTCACGCCCGAAGGCTTCACCACCAACCACGCGGGGGGCGTGCTGGGCGGCATCAGCACCGGACAGGATCTGGTGGTGCGCATCGCCATCAAGCCCACCAGCAGCATCCGCACACCGCGGCGCTCGGTCGACCGCGCCGGGCAGCCGACCACGGTCGAGACCTTCGGCCGCCACGACCCCTGCGTCGGCATCCGCGCCACGCCGATCGCCGAGGCGATGCTGGCGCTGGTGGTGATGGAACACGCGCTGCGCCAGCGGGCCCAGAACGCCGACGTCGATCCGCCGCTGGCGCCGATCCAGGCTTCGTTCCTCTAGCTCGCGGATGCGCGAGCGCCGTCCGCTGGTGCCGTTCGCGGCGCTGTCCGCGAGCTATTTCGCGCACATCGGCTTTTTCAATCCCTATCTGCCGCTGTGGCTCAAGAGCCTGGGCTATCCAATTGTCGTGATCAGCCTGTTGGCCTCGGTGCAGTCGTTCACCCGGGTCTTCGCCCCCTACGCCTGGGGCGCCTTGTCCGACCGCACCGGTGAGCGGGTCCGGCTGCTGCGCCTGAGCGCCGCGCTCGCCCTGATCGCTTCGGCCGGGCTGTGGTTCCACGGCGGTCCCTGGTGGGTCGGCCTGGTGCTGTTGCTGCTGTTTACCAATACCAGTTCGATGATGTCCCTGACCGAAGCGGCGATGGCGCAGCTGGTGGCCGGCGACTGGGGCCGCTATGGCCGGATCCGGCTGTGGGGCTCGGCCGGTTTCCTGGCCACCGTGTTCCTGGCCGGGGCCTGGTTCGAGCAGTTCGGCATGGCCGCATTTCCGGGCTGGACGGCGGTGACCCTCGGCCTGGTGCTGGCCTGCACCCTGTGGCTGCCGGATGTGCGGGAAAAACCTTCGCCCCACGCCTCGGTGCTCGCCGAACCGGTCGGCCCGGTGCTGCGCCAGCCGGTGATGCGCTGGTTCTTCGCGTCGCTGCTGTTCCATGTGATGGCCCACTTCGCGGTCTACGGCTTCCTGTCGCTTTACCTCGATGGGCTGGGCTACAGCAAGGCCATGATCGGCCTGCTGTGGGCGGTGTCGGTGACGCTGGAGATTGCCTGGTTCTTCAGCCAGGGCCGCT
>JBBQOR010000447.1:0-3068 GCA_038331055.1 Burkholderiales bacterium | reverse complement strand
CTTCTTCAGGTCTTCGGCCACCGCCTCGCGCACCTTCTTCACGTAGGTGCCGCGCTTCTCGTGCAGGGCTTCCATCGTCATCTCCGCGGCGGCCGTGCGCAGCGCGTCGACGAACTTGCCCTCGACCATTTCCTTCAGCTGCTCGGGCTCCATCGTGCGCTGGCCCAGCGTCTGCGCCGCCGCGGCCACCGACTCGGGCGTGGCGGCCACGCGCACGTAGAACTCGGCAATCACGTCGACACGCATGCGGTCCTGCGTGATCAGCGCCTTGTCGCGCCCGCGGCTCACTTCCAGCCGCAGCGTGTTCATGTTGACCGGCATCACGTCGTGCACGATGGGCAGCACGAAGGCGCCGCCGTCGAGCACCACCTTCTGCCCGCCGAGGCCGGTGCGCACGAAAGCGCGTTCCTTGCTGCTGCGCAGATACAGCCAGTGCAGCAGCCAGACGACGATCGCGACGACGATCGCGACCACGAGCAGGCCAAGGAGAAAGCTGCCGAATTGGGCGCCGGTCATGGGGGGAGTCTCCGTCAGTCTTCGGGGTCAGGGTCAGCGCTTCATCTGCACGAAGCGGCGCGTGGTCTCGGTCAAGGCCACCTCGGTGGGCAGCCGCTCCATCGAACTGGCGCCGTAAAAGCCGTGGCAGCCCGGGCAGTGCTGCAAAATAAACTGCGCGTCCTCGGGCGTGGCGATGGGGCCGCCGTGGCACAGCACGATGACCTGCGGGTTGACGGCCCTGGCCGCCGCCGTCCAGGCGTTGATCGGCGCCACGCAGTCGGCCAGCTTCAGCGCGGTGCCCGCGCCGATATCGCCGCCGGTGGTCAGGCCCAGATGGCAGACCACCACGTCGGCGCCGGCCGCGGCCATCGCGGCCGCGTCGGCCTCGCTGAAGACATAGGGTGTCGTCAGCAGGTCCAGCGCATGGGCGTGGCGGATCATCTCCACCTCCAGCCCGTAGCCCATGCCGGTTTCTTCGAGATTGGCGCGGAAGTTGCCGTCGATCAGGCCCACGGTCGGAAAGTTCTGCACGCCGGAGAAGCCCAGCCTGATCAGCCGCTGCAGGAACTCGCTTTCGATCATGAACGGATCGGTGCCGTTCACGCCCGCCAGCACCGGCGTGTGGCGCACCACCGGCAGCACCTCGTGCGCCATTTCGCAGACGATGTCGTTGGCGTTGCCGTAGGCCAGCAGCCCGGCCAGCGAGCCGCGCCCGGCCATGCGGTAGCGCCCGGAGTTGTAGATGACGATGAGGTCGATGCCGCCAGCCTCTTCGCACTTGGCCGACAGGCCGGTGCCGGCGCCGCCGCCGACGATCGGTTGGCCGGCCGCGATCTTGGCGCGGAGCTTGTCGAGGATGGTCTGGCGGGCGATGCGGGGCATGGTCTGGGTCTGTGCAAGTCGGGGCGGGCTCAGGCGCGCAGTGCGTGGCCGGGGGCAGGCGCCACTTCGCGCCAGGCGGCCACCAGCGCGTCGGCGAAGGCCTCGTCGTTGATGTGCAGCGGCAGCTTGATCAGCTTGCGCTGTCCGCCGCTGCGAAAGCCGGCTTCGATGGCCGCAAACAGCGCGCGGTCGGCCTCGGGGTCGTGGAAAGGCTGGCCGGGCTTGTCGATCGAAGACACCCCGCCTTCGGGGATCAGCAGGCGCACCGGCCCGCTCATCGCGTTGAGCTTGGCGGCCAGGAACTCGCCGATGCGGCGGCACTCGTCGGCCGTCGTGCGCATCAGCGTCACGCTCGGGTTGTGGCGGTAGAGCTTGCGCGCCTTGAACTTGTCGGGCACGGTCTCCCAGGCACCGAAGTTCACCATGTCCAGCGCGCCGACGCTGCCCACCCAGGGCATGGTGCGGCGCGCGAAGACGTCCAGCCGCGTCGGCCCGGCGCTGAGCACGCCGCCGGCGATCTCATCGGCGATCTCGGTCGTCGACACATCGATCACGCCAGCCAGCAGGCCCGAATCGGCGAGCTTCTCCATGCCCTGCCCGCCCACTCCGGTGGCGTGGAAGACGAGGCAGTCGTAGTCGTCGGCCAGACGCTTCGTCACTGCCTGCACACACGGTGTGGTGACGCCGAACATCGTCAGCCCGAGTGCCGGCTTGGTGCTCATCGACTCCGGCGCCGGGTGGGCGATCATGCCGGCCAGCGCATGCGCGGCGTTGGCCAGCACACGCTCGCTGATGCGGTTGATGCCCTGCACGTCGGTCACGCTGTACATCATGCAGATGTCGCTCGGGCCGACATAGGGGCGCGTGTCGCCGCTGGCCATCGTGGAGACCATCACCTTCGGGCAGCCGATGGGCAGCGCGCGCATGGCGGGCGTGGCCAGCGAGGTGCCGCCCGAACCGCCGGCCGAGACGATGCCGCCCAGATCACGCCGCGTCAGGATGAAGCGCTCGAAGGCCAGCGCCATCGCGCCGACTGCGCTGCCGCGGTCGCCGCTGAAGACACTGGCTTCGCCCTGCGGATGGTGGCGCGCCACCTCGCGCGCGTCCACGCTGGCCGTCGAGGTGCGGCCGCTGGTGGACAGGTCGACCGTCACCACGCGCAGGCCCAGCTTCTCCAGGCACTGGCGCAGGAAGAACAGCTCTCGGCCCTTGGTGTCGAAGGTGCCCGCGACATAGGCCGCGCGGCCGCTGCTGGCCGCGACAGCGAAGGGCAGCACGGTGCTGCTGGCGGCGGCCGGCTTGCGCGTGGCCGTCGGCGATGCATCGCCAACTGCAGCGCGCGCCACGTCCACCACCGGCGCCGCCGTGCCGCCGGCATTCCAGCGGTTGAAGCCGCGCACCGTGCGCGGTGCCAGATCGTCCATCGACGGCCGGCCGTCGCCGTGCGCGCGTTGCACGGTGAACACCGGCGTGGGCGCGGCGGGCTCGACGGGCGCGGCCGCGGGCGGGTCGTCCTCGGGCTCGTCATGGCCGCCGCTGCGCACGCCGAGCAGCCGCTCCTGCATCTCGCGGTCGGCGGCCAGTTGTTCGGCCGGCATCATCTGCGCGATGCGGCCGTTGACCATCACGCCGATACGGTCGGCCACCTCCAGCGCCACGCCCAGGTTCTGCTCGATCAGCAGCACGGC
>JBBQOR010000446.1:0-3078 GCA_038331055.1 Burkholderiales bacterium | reverse complement strand
CCCCCTGCGGTACCAGGCTGGCGCCGTGCCGCGCCGCAGCGCGCAGCACGGCCGCCACCTCGGCAGTGCTGGCGGGGCGCACCACCGCCAGCGCCCGGCCGTGCCAGCGGCGCCGCCAGTCGACTTCCCAGGCCGTTAGGTCGCCGTCCACCAGCACCTGCGCCGGGCCGATGGCGGTACGTAGATCGGCCAGCAGGGCCTCTCGATCCATGATGTCAGGCGGCGGCAGCGGCCGACGCGCTGCGACTGAGCCGCCAGCGCACATGCAGCGCGCAAGCGGCAAACAGCAGCAGTGTCAGCGCCACTTCCAGCATCGCCAGCGCCGACGACAGCCCGCGGTCGGTGATGGCGCGGGTGATGCCTTCGGCGAAGTAGAGCCACACCAGCAGGCTCAGCCAGCGGTAGGTCTGCATGCGGTAACGCCACACGCCCAGCAGCGGCGGCACCAGTGGCAGCACCTTGAGTGCCAGCGTGCCGCTGCCGGTGGGTGCCAGCCAGAGCTCCCAGCACAGGCCAAGCACGATCAGCCCGACCAGGCCGCCCAGCGCCAGCGTGCGCGTCAGGCGGGTCACGCGGTCGGCCGCAAGTGCGGCGTCGGGCGGGGTCTGCGGCGGGATCTGCGGCGGGATCTGCGGCGGAATCTGCGGCGGGGTCTGCGGCGAGTGCGGGAGTGGCGGATCAATGTCGGAGGGCATGCTGGCATCATAGCCAGCGTGAGCCTTGACGTCGGACCTGAACCGCTTTGGCAGCGCCTGGCGGCGCAGGCCGTGCAAACCTTGCGCGACTGGCCCTGGACCGCGACGCTGCGCACGCTGCGTCGGCGCTTCCGCGAGGACCGTCTGGGTCTGACCGCCGGCAGCCTGACCTTCACCACGCTGATCGCCCTGGTGCCGCTGATCACCGTGATGCTGGCGCTGTTCACCGCCTTCCCGGTGTTCAACAGCTTCCAGTTGGCGCTGGAGAAGTATTTCCTGCAGACCCTGGTGCCCGAGTCCATCGCACGGCCGGTGCTGCTCGCCTTGACGCAGTTCGCGGCCAAGGCCAGCCAGCTGGGCGGCTTCGGCCTGGTCGCGCTGCTGGCCAGTGCGCTGGCGATGATGCTCACCATCGACCGCACGCTGAACGCCATCTGGCGGGTGCCGCGCCCGCGTCCGCTGGCCCGGCGGGTGCTGGTCTGGTGGGCCGCGCTGACGCTTGGGCCGCTGGCGCTGGGCATCAGCCTTTCGGCCACCTCGTACGCCGTCTCGGCCTCGGGCGGGCTGGTGCGCGCACTGCCCGGTACCTTGTCGCTGGCGCTTGACGTCGCCGAGTTCGTCGCCTTTGCCGCGGCGCTGGCCGCGCTCTTCCAGTACGTGCCGAACACGCGCGTACGCTGGGTGCATGCCTGGGCCGGGGCGTTGTTCTGCGCGGTGGGCTTCGAGGGCGCGAAGCTGCTGCTGGCGCTGTACCTGAAGGCGGTGCCCTTCGTCTCGGCCGTGTACGGCACCTTCGCCACGCTGCCGATCCTGCTGCTGTGGATCTATCTGGCCTGGGTCATCGTGCTGCTGGGCGCCGTGATCGCGGCTTACGCGCCCAGCCTGCAGGCGCGCATCGTCGAGCGCCCACCAGGCCCCGGCGACCGGCTCGAACTGGCGCTGGCCCTGCTGCGCGAACTGCGCCAGGTACGCGGCGCGCCGCCGCAGGGTCTGGACTCGCTGCAGGCCGCCCGCGCGTTGCGCGCCGAGCCACTGCAGGTGGATGCCTTGCTCGGCCTGCTGGTCCGCCTGGACTGGGTGGCGCGGCTGGATGAAGGTGGCACAGCGCGCCACGTGCTGCTGGTCGACCCGTCGCGCACATCCGCCGCGCCACTGCTCGATGCGCTGCTGCTGCGCCCGTCGGTGTCAACCCAGGCGCTGCGCACGCGCGCAGGCATCGGTGAGATGCAGCTGGGCGAACTGCTATAGCGCAGCGGCTGCAGCGCAACGGCTTGACCAGAACGTCAGCCGCGGTCGAGCAGGAAGTCCAGCGCCATGCGATAGCCCTGCACGCCAAAGCCCACCAGCACGCCAGCGGCCAGCGCGGACAGGTGGGAATGGTGGCGGAAGGTCTCGCGAGCGTGCACGTTGCTGATGTGCACCTCGACGAAGGGGATCGCCACGCCGGCCAGCGCGTCGCGCAGCGCCACGCTGGTGTGCGTGAGGCCACCCGCGTTGATGATGATCGCGTCCACCGCCTCGGTGCGCGCCGCATGGATGCGGTCGATCAGCACGCCTTCGTGGTTGCTTTGCAGGCTGAGCAGGGCGGCACCGCGCGCCGCGGCCTGCTGCTGCAGTGCCGCCTCGACATCGGCCAGCGTGGTGGCGCCGTAGATCTGCGGCTCGCGCGTGCCCAGCAGGTTGAGGTTGGGTCCGTTGAGGAGCAGGATCTTCATGCGGCGGCGTGGGTCGGCGGGGTGAGGGCAGGCTGTCCGATGCGCCCGCGCAGCGCAGCCAGCGTGGCATCGGGCGCTTCCTGCATCGGATAGTGCCCGGCGTTGACGGTGAAGACCTCGGCCTTCAAGGCGGCGGCCACCTCGGCGGCGCCGCGCGGCAAGGTCATCTGGTCCGCGCGGCCCAGCACCAGCGTCGCCGGGCAGGCCACGCGCGCCGCCGCCGCCAGGCCGCCGCTGTACTGGTTGCAGGCGGCGAAGTCGTCGTGGAAGAGCCGGGCATTGCCGTGGTGCGCCAGCACCTGACGCATCATGCCGCGCGTGCTGCCGCGCAGCCAGCTGCCCGGGCCGGGATAGGACGGCTTGGCCGCGAGCGTCGAGAACGAGTAGCTGATCACGCGCTCGATCGCGGCGATCGGGTCGCTCAGCGACAGGTCGAGCAGCAGCTTGGGCACCGGCATCGGCACGCAGGTGCCGATCATCGCCAGGTGCGATACCCGCCCGGGTGCGCGCGCCGCCGCCTCCAGCGCGACCAGCGAGCCCATGCTGTGGCCCGCCAGCACGGCACGCTGCACGCCAGCCACATCGAGCAGCGCCAGCGTCCAGTCGGCCATGGCTTCGATGCCCGGCAGCGCCGGGCCGTCGCTGCGCATGTGCCCGGGCAGGTCGAC
>JBBQOR010000445.1:0-3079 GCA_038331055.1 Burkholderiales bacterium | reverse complement strand
GTCCTCGATGTCGCGGCTGAAATCCCAGGCAGCGACGAGAGACTCTGCCAACGCGACATCGAGCGGGCATGCCGACAACAATGCCCGCCCGGCCGCATCAAATACCCCTTTGGCCAGCCGCGGCCCATCGATCCGGCCGTTGAAATGCAACGCAAAGCCTAGTCCACCCCACGGCGAGGGTCCCTCGGCCGGTCCGGCGCTGCACGCCGCAAACACCAGCGGCCCGCCGACGCCGGGGGCGAAGCCTGCCGGCACGGTCGCACTTACCGGCAACTCAGGATGGAAGTCATGGTCGCTGCACGGGCTCTGGTGCAGGGTGATGCTGCCAGAAGCGGCATCGAAGCCCGCCGCCACGGAATACCACCGCCTGGCACTCAGCTTTTCGCCGGTCACCACAGCCAGGCGTCCTGGCCCTGCGCCGATGCGAAACGCAAGCCGTCCCGTCGCATCGATCTCCAGCGCATAGCCGCTCTGCCGCGCCTCGCACCAGGTGCCCATCACCCCCTGACGCCCTTTGTCCGGCGTGGTCGCGAACATATGCGCCGTCAGCGTGAAACTTCCCGTCGGCGTCAGCGCGGCCTGCGCCGGAACAGCGGCGAAGGAGCCGATCGGAATCGCCTGGTGCCGCCCCGCATGGCGGCCGTTGCAGGCGGCCGTAACCGGCTCCGGCGCGAAGGGCGTGGCCTGCGGCCCTGCATCAGGCTGCTTCAGTCTGACGATCTGCGCCTCGTAGGAGGTTCCGCCCAGGCAGCTCACCATGAACCGCACCGTCTCGCCCGGCGCGACCGTCCAACGGTCGCAATACGCCATCACCCGGTTCATTCGAACGGCAACTCCTCGCCTGCCAGCCGCGCCCAGCGCAGCCGGAACACATACCACTCCGCCGCCCGGAGCTCGGTGAACACCATGTTGGTCCGCCGCGGGGCCGCCTTGCTGCCGGGCTGCATCGTGGCCAAGGTCCAGCGCTCGCCGGGTCTGTCGGTGATCAGCACGTGGTAGGGCTCAGGCCCCGGCTTGCGCATCACCATCAGCAGATATTGCAGGTCCGGGCTGTGCTCTCCCCAGGGCGAGGCGCGAAACTCCCGCGCCAGATCGAGCCGCGTCTTGTCAAAGGTGAACATCGCTCAGCCCTTTACCCCGCCCACTGCAAGACCCTGCACCACGAACTTGCGCAACAGCAACACCAGCAGCACTGAGGGTGTCAGCGCGATCAGGCAGATTGCCATTAGCAGGTTGAAGAACACATGCACGTCCCCAACCAGGCTCGCGATTACCACAGGCAGCGTCATGAACTCTGCCCGGTTGTTCAGGATAAGCGGAATCAGCAGATCATTCCACGCTATCACGAACACGATCGCGCCGTATGACGCCAGCGCCGGCGCGGAGAGCGGCAGGGTCACCCGCAGGAAACTGCTGAAGCGCGAACACCCGTCGAGTCGCGCCGCCTCGTCCAGTTCGCGCGGGATTGACGCGAAATATGGCGCCAGGATCAAGATGCCATACGGCAGCAGGAAGCCGGTAAGTGCGATGATCACCCCCCAGATCGAGTTCAACAAGCCAAGCTGGCGAAACATCACGTAAAGCGGGATCATCAGCACGATAATCGGCACAAAGCGGGCGAACACGTTCACATTCATCAGCCACAGCACCCAGCGCAACCGCAACCGCACCACAGTGAACGCCGAGAGCGACGCGAACACCAGCGTCAGCAGCGTCACCGACACGGAGATGATCGCGCTGTTGGCCAGGGCGTAATAGATCTTCTTCACATTGTCCGGCAGGTAGGTGGACTGGTCGAAGATTGTGCCCTTCTGCTGGCCGCCCGAGAGGATCACCCGAAAATTGTCGAAGGTCCATTCGCGCGGGAAGATCGCGTGCGTCGTGGCCTGCAGACTCTTCTCTGATTGCAGCGCACCGATCACCGCTGCGATCAGCGGCAGCAGGAAGAACAGGATGACGGCCGCGTTGGCGAGGTGCAGCAGGGCACGGGTGGTGGCTGACGGCTTCATCGCGTGCTCCTACTGAACGCGCCGGTAGAGCAACCGGACATAGAGGTAGGCAAGCACGCCGACGATCAGCGCCAGGATAAACGCGGAGGCAGAGCCTGCACCTATGTCGAAGGGTGGATTGAAGCCTTTTTTATAGCTGTACCAGGCAGCGACCCAGGTGGCATCGCCAGGTCCTCCCTGGGTGATCGCCAACACTTCGTCGAATACGGCGAAGGCAAACGAGGTGCGCAGCACCAGCGTCACGACGATCACAGGTGTCAGCATCGGCAGGGTGATGTGCCAGAAACGCTGGAATGCATGCGCCCCGTCCACGGACGCGGCCTCATACAGTTCAGGATTGATGCCCTGCAACGCGGCGTGAATCAGCAGTATCGCAAAAGGGAGGGTTCGCCAGATATACGGCACCGCCACGGCCAGCAGGGCGGTGGAGGGGTCGCCCGACCAGTTGATCGGCTCATGGATCAGCCCAAAGGTGAACAGGATGCGGTTGAGGAAACCAAAGTCGAAGTTGTACAGGAACGACCAGATCAGGCCATTGGCGATCGGCGGCACTGCGTAGGGCAGGAGGATCAGGAATTTGGTGATCCGCCCGGTCCAGACATGCTTCTGGTCGATTAGCAGCGCGATGGCAATGGCCAGCACGATCTCCATCGTCACGGAGAACGCTGTAAAAATGAAGGTATTCTTCAGCGCGAGTAGGAACAGCGGATCGGTCAGGATCTTGTGGTAGTTGTCGAGCCCGACGAAGGGAAATATCCCGCGGCGCAACTGCGCCAACGAGACCTTATGCATGGATAGGTAGGCCGCATAGAAAATCGGATAGGCCAGGACCAACGCCAGCGTTACCAGGCTGGGGATGTTCATCACCAGTCCCAATACCCGCGGCGGCAGCTCCCGGCCGAACCGGTAGCCCGCGCCCCCCGTTTGCGCGCCCGCCCCCGTGCCAGGGCCAGTCGGGCGCGCGGCTGCCTCGCTCATCGCGGCAGCCTCCACCTCAGCCCTTCTGAACCTCCTTGATCGCGGCAATCAGGTTGTCGCAACAGACATCGGCAGAAATCTGCCTGGTCAGC
>JBBQOR010000444.1:0-3082 GCA_038331055.1 Burkholderiales bacterium | reverse complement strand
ATCGGCATCACGCTGCCACTGTTCGATCGCAATCGCGGCAACATCGCGATCGAACGGGCCAGTCGCCTGCAGCTGCATGACGACTATGCGGCGCGGCTGCTGGCTACCCGTACCGACATGCAGCGCATCGGCAGCGATCTGGCCACGCTCGATCAGCAGCTTGCAGCGCTGACCCAGCATGCAGCGCAGCTTGATCAGGCGCGCGCCACCGCCGAACGGGCGTGGCAGGCCGGCACGCTGGACTGGCCGACCTATCTGGCGATCCGCAGCAACGCGCTCGCGGCCGACCTGGATCTGCTCGCTGTCCGGCAGGAGCGCGCACGCCAGTCGATCGCGCTGGAGGCCTTGCTCGGCAACACCGATCTCGTTCCCACCACTTCCACTTCCACGTCAGCGGCCACACCATGAATCGTTCCCTCATCATTCCCGCGCTGAGCGCGTTGCTGCTGTCCGGCCTGTTGCTGGGTTGCGGCAAGGCGGCGCCGGATGAAGACGAGGCGGCGGCGCCGGCCGGTCAGGTCGCGGTGACCACGGCCGCGCCGGTGCAGCAAACTTTCCACAAAAGCATCGAGGCCTGGGGCAGTGCTGCCGGCGACCCGCAGCACGCGCGCTCGATAAGCCTCGGCCACGGCGGTCAGGTCACCGCGTTGCAGGTAGCGGCAGGGCAGACCGTGAAACGCGGCCAGCCGCTGTTGACAATCACCCCGGACCCGACGGCCCACAGCGCGTACCTGCAAGCGCAGACGGCGTATACCGTGGCCCAGGGCGAACTCAAGCGGACCGAGCAACTGGTGGCGCAGCGGCTGGCCACCCAATCGCAATTGGCTGTCGCGCAGAAGGCGCTCGCCGACGCGCAGTCCGCTCTCGACGCGCAGCGCGCGCTCGGTGGTGGCGCCGCTACCGAAACCATCGATGCACCGGTTGATGGGGTGGTCACCATGCTCAATGTCGGGCTTGGCGAACGCGTCGCGGCGAATGCGCCATTGTTGAGCTTCACCCCCGCGCATGCCTTGCTCGCCCTGCTGGGTGTACAGCCTGAGGATGCTGCGCTTCTGCGCGTTGGCATGAAGGTGCAATTGCAGCCGGTGTACGGCACGCGGCAGACGTTTGTCGGCACGTTGCGCATGGTCGGCCAGTCGGTCGATCCGCAGACCCACCTGCTCAATGCCCAGGTCGAGCTGCCGGCTGCGGCCAGCGCCAGCCTGGTCGCGGGCGCAGCGCTGGACGCGAAGATCCAGACCGCAAACTTCAGCGCATGGGCAGTGCCGCGCGCGGCGGTGTTGCATGACGAGCAAGGCAACTATCTGTTCCAGGTGGAGCAGGGGCATGCCAAGCGGATCGACGTGACCTTGCGCAGCCCGCAGGGCGACCCGGTCGGCGTGGAAGGCCCGCTGGATGCCAAGGCGAAAGTGATCGTGCTCGGCGTGTATGAGCTCAGCAACGGCGACGCGGTGCGGGAGTCCGCCAAGTGAGTATTACTGCCTGGATGCAGCTGCATCGTCGTTCGCTGTTGTTTCTGGCCCTGATGCTCGCCATCGGTGGCATTGCCAGCGCGTTCCTGATGCCGGTGGCCTTGTTTCCGAACGTGGCTTTCCCTCGCGTGCAGTTGACCCTGGATGCCGGCGACCGTCCGGCCGATCAGATGGCGATCGAGGTGACCACGCCGGTGGAGGAGGCAGTGCGTCGAGTTCGTGGTGTGCGCGATGTGCGCTCCACCACCAGTCGCGGCAGTGCCGATATCGCGATCACCTTCGACTGGGGCGCGGACATGGCCGCCGCACTGCAGGAGGTCAACGCGGCAGCCGGGCAGATCCTGCCGCAGCTTCCACCCGGTACGGTGTTGCGCACCCGGCGCATGGATCCAACCACCTTTCCGGTGCTCGCCTACAGCCTTCGCTCGCATACGCTGTCACCGAGTGCGCTGCACGATCTGGCCGAGTACCAGTTGCGCCCGCTGCTCAGCGGCATCAACGGCGTAGCCCATGTCGACGTGCAAGGCGGCGAGGTGGCGGAGTTTCACGCCGATGTCGATCCGGGCAAGTTGCGTGCGCTGAACCTGAGCCTGGCCGAGGTATCGGCGGCGGTCAGCCGCGCCGCCACGATCCAGGCGATGGGGCGGGTCTCCGATCACTACAAGCTGTTCCTGCTGCTGGCCGACAACCAGCCCAGGACGGTTCAGGCGCTGGCCGACATCGTGGTGCGCGCTGGCCCGGGTGGCGTGGTGCGGCTGGGTGATTTGGCGCGGGTCAGCCTGAGTCACGTGCCGCAGTGGATCCGGGTCAATGCCGACGGCCAGAACGCGGTGCTGATGCAGGTCTACCAGCAGCCGGCCGGCAACAGCGTGCAGATCGCCAAGGAGGTCAAGCAGCGGCTGGCCGACTACGCACCGCAGATGCCGGAAGGCGTGAAAATCGCCAACTGGTACGACCAGACCCAACTGGTCACCGGCGCGGCCAGCAGCGTGCGCGATGCGATCCTTATCGGCATCGTGTTGGCCGGCCTGGTGCTGTTCGTGTTCCTGCGCAATACGCGGGTGATCCTGATTGCGCTGATCGTGGTGCCGGCGGTGCTGGCGATCACCGTGCTGCTGCTGCGCGTGCTCGGCATGAGTTTCAACATGATGACCCTGGGCGGCATGGCCGCGGCTGTCGGGCTGATCATCGACGACGTGATCGTGATGCTCGAGCACATCATGCGACGGCTCGGTCAGGGGGAGGGCAAGATACATGAGCGCATCGCCGGCGCGGCGTGGGAGTTCACCCGCCCGCTGACCGGTTCGAGCGCCGCCACGGTGGTGATCTTCCTGCCGCTGGCGTTCCTGTCCGGGGTCACCGGCGCGTTCTTCAAGGCACTGTCGCTGACCATGGCCAGCGCGCTGATCATTTCGTATCTGCTGACCTGGATCGCGGTGCCGCTGCTGGCCGATCGCTTCATGGACAAGCGCCACCTTGTCGAGCATCCGCCATCGCGCTTCACCACGCGCATGATGGACGGCTATCACCGCCTGCTGGCGCGCTGGCTCAAGCGCCCGCTGCTGGTGCTGCTGCTGGTGGTGCCGCTGTTGCTGATCGGTGGCTTTGCC
>JBBQOR010000443.1:0-3086 GCA_038331055.1 Burkholderiales bacterium | reverse complement strand
GCACCGCTTCAACAAGGCACAGCAGGACGCCTTCCTGCCGCATGTCGAATCGGGCCTTTTCACCTTCATCGGCGCGACGACCGAGAACCCGTCTTTCGAGGTCAACTCGGCGCTGCTGTCGCGTGCCACGGTGCATGTGCTCAAGCCGCTGGACGACGACGATCTGTCACAGTTGCTCGAGCGCGCCCGCGCGCTGCGCGATGCGCCGCCGCTTAGCGATGGCGCCCGCCAGCGGCTTGTCGCGCATGCCGACGGTGACGCGCGCCGGCTGCTCAACGCCTACGAGAACCTGGTCGATACGGCCGGCGCACTGGGCGAGCTCGACGAGACCGCGCTCGAACGCAGTCTGGGCGAGTTGCTGCGCCGCTATGACAAGAGTGGCGACCAGTTCTACGACGCCATCTCGGCCTTGCACAAGAGCGTGCGTGGCTCCGACCCGGATGCCACGCTGTACTGGCTGGCGCGCATGGTCGACGGCGGCGCCGACCCGCGTTACGTGGCGCGCCGGCTGCTGCGCATGGCCACTGAAGACATCGGCCTGGCCGACCCGCGCGCTCTGGCCGTGGTGCGCGACGCGACCGAGGTCTACGAGCGGCTGGGCTCGCCCGAAGGTGAGCTGGCGCTGGCCGAAGCCGCCGTCTATCTGGCCGTGGCGCCGAAGTCGAACGCGGTCTACGCGGCCTGGAATCGCGTGCGTGCGCTGGTCAAGCGCGACGGCAGTCGCGCGGTGCCCGAACACCTGCGCAACGCGCCGACGCGGCTGATGAAGGCGCTGGGCCACGGCCAGGGCTACCGCTACGCGCACGACGAAGCCGACGGCCACGCGGCGGGCCAGAGTTACCTGCCGGAGGGGCTGCCCGAGACCCGCTTCTATGAACCCAGCGGGCGCGGACTCGAGCAGCGCATCGGTGAGCGTCTTGCCGAGTGGCGCGCGCGCGATGCGGCGGTCAAGAAAGGCTGAGGCGCGAGACGGGCGCGAGACGGGCGCGGGGGGGTACGCGAGGGGGAAACACCGAGCCGGCGCGCCGCGGAGTGCCGCCTAGAATGCCTTGACGCATGGAATGATCATGGCGCAAGCGGCCGGATTCTTGCTAGCTCTTGCTGACCGCGCCGCTGAATGCGCCGCTGAATGCGCCGCTGCGGTGCAGTGAGCCGGCAAGGCAACCCCAACATTAAGAAGGGCCGCGATGGACATCTTCTTCCAGCAGATCCTCAATGGTCTGGTGCTCGGCAGCATGTACGCGCTGGTGGCCCTGGGCTACACGATGGTCTACGGCATCATCAACCTGATCAACTTCGCCCATGGCGAGGTGTTGATGGTGGGTGCGCTGACTAGCTGGACCGTGGTCAGCGTGCTCGCTGACACCGGCATGCCGGGCTGGCTGCTGATGCTGCTGTCGCTGGTGTGTTCGATCGTCGTCTGCGCCTCGCTCAACTTCACCATCGAGAAGGTGGCCTACAGGCCGCTGCGCAGTGCGCCCCGGCTGGCGCCGCTGATCACCGCGATGGGCGTCAGCCTGCTGCTACAGACGCTGGCGATGATCGTCTGGAAGCCCAACCCGAAGCCCTATCCGCAACTGTTGCCCAGCGACCCTATCGACCTCGGTGGGCCCGTCATCAGCGTCACCCAGATCCTGATCCTGGGCCTGACCGCGGTAATCCTGGCCGGCCTGATGTTCCTGGTCAACAAGACCAAGCTGGGCCGGGCGATGCGCGCCACCGCTGAGAACCCCAAGGTGGCCGCGCTGATGGGCGTGCGGCCTGACATGGTGATCTCGGCCACCTTCATCATCGGCGCCATGCTGGCGGCGGTGGCCGGCGTGATGTGGGCGGCCAACTACGGCACGGTGCAGCACTCGATGGGCTTTCTGCCCGGGCTCAAGGCCTTCACTGCGGCGGTGCTGGGTGGCATCGGCAACCTGGCCGGCGCGGTGGTCGGCGGCTTGCTGCTCGGCCTGGTCGAGGCCATTGGCGCCGGCTACCTGGGCGCGCTCACCGGCGGCGTGCTGGGCAGCCACTACGCCGACATCTTCGCCTTCGTCGCGCTGATCCTGGTGCTGACGCTGCGGCCTTCGGGGCTGCTGGGCGAGCGCGTCGCCGACCGCGCCTGACCCGGAGCACGTCGAGATGCGCAACAAAATCGTTATCTTCATCGTCTGCGCGCTGCTGCTGGCCGCGTTGCCGCTGGTGGTGCAGCAGTTCGGCCAGGGCTGGGTGCGCATCATGGCGATGGCCCTGCTGTACGTGCTGCTGGCGCTGGGCCTGAACATCGTGGTCGGTTTCGCCGGCCTGCTCGACCTGGGCTTCGTCGCGTTCTACGCGGTGGGGGCCTACATGTACGCGCTGATGGCCAGCCCGCATCTGTTCGAGAACTTTCCCTGGATCGCGCAGCTGTTCCCCAACGGGCTGCACACGCCGATCTGGCTGGTGATCCCCGCAGCCGCGCTCCTCGCCGGCCTCTTCGGCGTGATGCTCGGGGCGCCGGTGCTCAAGCTGCGAGGCGACTATCTGGCCATCGTCACGTTGGGCTTCGGCGAGATCATCCGCGTGTTCATGAACAACCTCGAGCACCCGGTGAACATCACTAACGGGCCGCGCGGGCTCGACCGCATCGACTCGGTCGTGGTGTTCGGCATCAATTTCGGCAAGCCACTGATGATCGGTGACTTCCGCATCCCGCCGGTGACGCTGTACTTCTACCTGTTCCTGGTGCTGGTGGTGATCAGCGTGCTGATCTGCCGGCGGCTGGAGACCTCACGCATCGGCCGTGCCTGGATGGCCATCCGCGAAGACGAGATCGCCGCCAAGGCGATGGGCATCAACACGCGCAACATGAAACTGCTGGCCTTCGGCATGGGCGCCACCTTCGGCGGCGTCGCGGGGTCGATGTTCGCGGCCTTCCAGGGTTTCGTCTCGCCCGAGTCCTTCAGCCTGATGGAGTCGGTGATGATCGTTGCCATGGTGGTGCTGGGCGGCATCGGGCACATTCCGGGCGTGATTTTGGGTGCGGTGCTGCTCTCTGCACTGCCGGAAGTGCTGCGCTATGTGGCGGGCCCCCTGCAATCAATGACCGATGGGCGGCTGGA
>JBBQOR010000442.1:0-3087 GCA_038331055.1 Burkholderiales bacterium | reverse complement strand
GGTCAGCCTCATCGACCACACCGCTGGCGGCGAGAAAACGCGACATGCCGTCCAGTGCCACGTCGCGGCTCGCCAGCGCCCCGTGAAAGCCGCACTCCAGCAGCAGCGCGCGGCTGTCGTCGTCCACTTCCTCGCCGAAGCGGCCGTGGTCGCGCATGCGCCGGCCCTCGGCATGGCCGGCGTCCGACACCACCAGCGCAGGTGCACCCATGGCTCGCGCGAGTGCGATGTGCCGGGCCGCCAGGCCGCTGAGCATCAGCGCCGGCGCCTCGCTGCTCATCGAGTGCAGGTCGAGCAACCAGTCGGTGCGCTCGATGAAGGGTCGCAGCGCCAGCGCGCGCTGGCGTTCCAGGCTCAGCGCGGGCTCGGCCGCCCAGTCCATCGAGCCCCACACGCGGTTCAGGTCCTCGTCGACGCGGCGCGACTGGAACGGTTGCGCCACGTCGTAACGGTCGAAGGCCGCCAGATTGCAGAAGGCCAGCGACAACACGCCGCGGCGCGGACGCAGGCCGGCCTGCAGCGCGGCCAGCACGGCCCATGCGCCGCACAGTTCATTGCCGTGCACGATGGCGCTGACCATCAGCTCGCGGCCCGGCACACCGGAGTCGAAGCGCCACACACCCTCGGTGCCGGTGTTGCCTTCGCGCCAGGGGCCGAGATCGGGGCGGGGCAGCGGCCAGGCCGCATCGGCGTGTTGGGTGATTTCGGTCATCGGGCGTGCCCTGCGATTGGGGTGGTGGCGGGTAGGGTTGGCGCTCAGACTGCGCTCAGGCTGCGCTCAGGCCGCGCGCCGGGCGGCGACGAGCGGTTCAGCCGAACGTCCGACGGCGAGCAAGAGCAGCCCGGCGAGCGCAAAGGGCAGCCCCGCCCAGGACAGTTGGGCAAACCCGAGGCGGCCCACCGCCAGCCCGCCCATCGCAGCGCCCGCGGCAGTGCCCAGGTACAACATCGAGGCATTCAGCGACAGTGCCAGGGGCGCCTGGGCGCCGGCCATCCCGGCCAGCCGGGCCTGCTGCGGCGCCATCATGCTGAAGCCGGCCAGGCCCCAGACCAGCATCACCGCCAGCATCGCCGATGGCTGGCCCGCGGTCAGCGGCAGCAGCGCCATCATCGTCGCCAGCACGCCCAACGAGACCATGCACGAGCGCTGCGCGCCGAAGCGGTCACCCGCGCGGCCACCCAGCATCGTGCCGGCGACGCCGGACAGGCCGAACGCCGCCAGCGTGAGCGACAGTGATGTGCTGCTCATCGGCACCAGCGCGCGCAGCACCGGCCCGATGTAGGAGAAGACCGTGAAGATGGCGGTGAACGACAGCAGCGTCAGCCCCAGCACCGCGAGCAATGCCGGTTGGCGCAGCAGACCGCCCAAGCCCGTGAAGCTGGCTCCCGGGGCGTCGATGCGGGCCGGCACCAGACGTGCCAGCAGCACGCAGCACAGCGCGGACAGCGCCGCCCCGGCCCACAGTGGCGCGTGCCAGCCGGCGGCAAAACCAAGCCAGGCCCCCAGCGGGATGCCCATGGCATAGCTCAGGCTCATGCCCAGGAACACGAAGGCCAGTGCACGGCCACGGCGCGCCGGCTCGACCAGCCCGACCACCAGGCCCGACATCAGCGGCGTGACCATCGCCCCCGCGCCCATCAGCACGCGGCCCGCAAGCAGCAGCGCCAGCGTGTCGGCCAGCGCGCAGACCACCGCGCCGAAAGTGAACAGCGCCATCGCCGCCACCAGCGCGCGCCGCCGCGTCCAGCCTCCCGTGGCCACCAGCAACAGCGGCGCCAGTACCGCGGTAGCCAGCGCATAAGCCGTGATGCCCTGGCCGACGGCCGCCACCGAGGTCTGCAGCGCTTCGGCGGCCAGCGTCAGGATGCCGGCGAGCACGAAGGCCGCACTGCCGATCACCAGGTTGACGAACGAAAACAGCCACAGCAGGCGGTTGGCGGCAGTGTCCTGCGTGCTCGACGGCATGCTCATCGACGCACCCTAGCAGAGATCGGCGGCCGGCCCGGCTTGCGTCACCGATAATCGATGGTTGCGCGCGGGCCGATTCGGCTGGCGCCGCCCAATCCAGCAGGAATCGACCGATGGCCCAGTACGTCTACACCATGAACCGCGTCGGCAAGGTCGTGCCGCCGAAGCGACAGATCCTCAAGGACATCTCGCTGTCGTTCTTTCCCGGCGCAAAGATCGGCGTGCTCGGTGTCAACGGCTCGGGCAAGAGCACGCTGCTGAAGATCATGGCCGGCATCGACAAAGAGTACGAGGGCGAGGCGATCCCGATGCCCGGCATCAAGATCGGCTACCTGCCGCAAGAGCCGCTGATGGATGCCGATCAGACCGTGCGCGAAGCCGTCGAGCAGGGCATCGGCGGCGTGCTGGCGGCCAAGGCGCGGCTGGACGAGGTGTACGCCGCCTACGCCGAGCCCGACGCCGACTTCGACAAGCTGGCCGCCGAGCAGGCCGAACTCGAAGCCGTCATCGCCGCCGCTGGCAGCGAGAACACCGACCTGCAGCTGGAGATCGCCGCCGACGCGCTGCGCCTGCCGCCCTGGGACGCGGTGATCGGCAAGCTCTCCGGCGGCGAGAAACGCCGCGTCGCGCTGTGCCGGCTGCTGCTGTCCAAGCCCGACATGCTGCTGCTCGACGAGCCTACCAACCACCTCGACGCCGAGTCGGTGGAATGGCTCGAGGTCTTCCTCAAGCGCTTCCCGGGCACGGTGGTGGGCATCACCCACGACCGCTACTTCCTCGACAACGCGGCCGAGTGGATCCTTGAGCTCGATCGCGGCGCCGGCATTCCGTGGAAGGGCAACTACAGTACCTGGCTGGAGCAGAAGGGCGACCGGCTGGCGCAGGAGCAAAAGAGCGAGGAGGCCCATGCCAAGGCGCTGAAGAAGGAACTCGAGTGGTCGCGCCAGAACCCGAAGGCGCGCCAGGCCAAGAGCAAATCGCGGCTGGCCCGCTTCGAGGAACTCTCGGACGTCGAATACCAGAAGCGCAACGAGACGCAGGAGATATTCATCCCTGTCGCCGAGCGGCTGGGCCAGCAGGTGATCGAGTTCCACAACGTCAGCAAGTCCTTCGGCGAG
>JBBQOR010000441.1:0-3092 GCA_038331055.1 Burkholderiales bacterium | reverse complement strand
GCCTCGACTGCGCGGCGAGCGAGTTCTACAAGGACGGCAACTACGTGCTGGGCGGCGAGAACCTCACGCTGTCGGCCGGCAACTGGGTCGACATGCTGGCGACATGGGTCGACAAGTACCCGATCATCAGCATCGAGGACGGCATGGGCGAGGGCGACTGGGACGGCTGGAAGCACCTGAGCGATCGCCTGGGCAAGAAGGTGCAACTGGTCGGCGACGACCTCTTCGTCACCAACACGAAAATCCTGCAGCAGGGCATCGAGCGCGGCGTGGCCAACTCGATCCTGATCAAGATCAACCAGATCGGCACGCTGACGGAAACCTTCGCCGCCATCGAGATGGCCAAGCGCGCCGGCTGGACCGCCGTCATCAGCCACCGCAGCGGCGAGACCGAAGACAGCACCATCGCCGACATCGCGGTGGGCACCAACGCCGGCCAGATCAAGACCGGCTCGATGAGCCGCAGCGACCGCATCGCCAAGTACAACCAGTTGCTGCGCATCGAGGAAGACCTGGGCGACGTGGCGCGCTATCCCGGCCGTGCCGCCTTCTACAACCTGCGCTGAGCCGGCGGCACACCATGCGGCTGCTGACGCTGGCGCTGGTGGCCCTGCTGGTGCTGGTGCACGTTGAGCTCTGGCTCGGCACGCGCAGCCTGCCCTATGTGATGGGGCTGCGCGCGCAGCTGGCGACGCAGCAGGCCGACAACACGTCGGCGCGCCAGCGCAACGCCCGCCTGGCCGCCGAGGTGCGCGACCTGAAGGACGGGCTCGAGATGGTCGAGGAGAAGGCACGCGCCGAGCTCGGCATGGTCAAGCCCGACGAGATCCTGGTCCAGGTCAGCGCGCGCCGGTGATCGACGACGCGCTGCGCTGGGCGCAGCCCCTGCTGGCGCCGGCGTTCACGCTGTGGGGCGCGCCCGTCACCTGGGCCGAGATGCTGGCCTTCGTGCTGTCGCTGGCCATGGTGGCCTGCAACCTGCGCGTCAACCCGCTGGGCTGGCCGCTGGCAATCGCGGCGTCGCTGATCTACGCGCTGCTGTTCGTCGACAGCCGGCTGTACGGCGAAGCCTCGCTGCAGATCTTCTTCATCGCCATCTCGCTCTGGGGCTGGTGGCAGTGGCTTCGCGGCACCGGTGACGACGGCCGGCGCCTCGCGGTCCGCCGGCTGGGCGCGCGCGGCCGCGCGCTGGCGCTGGGCGCTGCGCTGGCCGCCTGGCCTTTGCTCGGCCTGCTGCTGGACCACGCCACCGACAGCGATGTGCCCTACTTCGACGCCCTGCCCAGCGCCGCCAGCGTGGTGGCGCAGGTGCTGCTGGCGCGCAAGTGGGTGGAGAACTGGCCGGCCTGGCTGGCCATCAACCTGATCAGCGTGGCGCTGTTCGCGAGCAAGGGGCTGTGGCTGACCGTGCTGCTGTACGCCCTGTTCGCCGGGCTGTCGGTCGTCGGCTGGCGGGCCTGGAGCCGGCTGGCACGGGGCGCCCAAGGTGGCTGAGCGCAGTGCGACCGTGATCGCCTTGCTGGGGGCCGAGAGCACCGGCAAGACCACGCTGGCCGCCGCCCTGGCCAGCCGGCTGGCGGCCGACACCGGCCTGGCCGTCGCCTGGGTGCCCGAGTGGCTGCGCGAGTGGTGCGAGCGCCGAGGCCGCACGCCCCGCGCCGACGAACAGGCCGACATCGCCCGCACGCAGCACCAGCGCATCGACGCCGCCGCGGCGGGCCATGCGCTGGTGATCGCCGACACCACGGCACTGTCCACCGCGGTCTACAGCCGGCTGCTGTTCGGCGACGACACGCTGCGCAGCCACGCGGTGGCGCTGCACCGTTCGGTCGCGCTGACCCTGTTGACCGCACCCGACCTGCCCTGGGTGGCCGACGGGCTGCAGCGCGACGGACCGGCGATGCGCGGGCCGGTGGACACGGCGTTGCGTGAACTGCTGCTCGAACACGCGCTGCCCTGGGCCCCGGTGGCAGGCCACGGCGCGGCGCGGCTCGAGGCCGCGCTCGACGCCCTGGCGCCTGTGCTGCAGGCGCTGCGCGGCGCACGAGCCCTCGACCGCGGGGGCCGCTGACTGAAGCGGCGTGAGCCGCGGACCAGCCCCGACATGACGGCCTTGTTCGGCGAGCCCTGAGCCTCGGCGGCCGGCGCACGCGCAACCCGCGGGGTGCGCGTTTCCGTCTCTGGGGCTTGAAGTCGCGGCGCTGAAGTCGCGGCGGCCGCGGCCGATAACCGCTCACAGCCCGTGATGTGCGGGCGAGGACTCCGCGCTCGATGACTCAGCCCCACCACGCGCCCGCTGCCGCCCGCCCGACCGGGTGGCAGCGTCTGCATGGCGCGCTGATGCCCGACTACAACCCGAAGGCCACGGCCTTCTGGTGGTCGGCCGTGATGCTGGGCACCTTGGCGCTGGCCTGGGCGGTGAACGGGCTGCAAGCGCTGCCTGAGCCCGCGTTGGCGCAGGTCCTGATCGGGGTGGCGATGGCGGTCATCGCCGGCTTTTTCCCGGTGCGCATTCCGCGCTCGACCAACTCCTTCGCCGCCGGCGAGATCTTCGTCTTCCTGCTGCTGCTGCTGCACGGCCCCGGACCCGCCGCGCTGGCCGCCGCCGGCGAGGCCTTCGTCGGCAGCTACACCACGTCCAGGCGCTGGACCAGCCGCATCGCCAGCCCGGCGATGGCGGCGCTGGCGATGGTGGTGGCGGGCAGCGGGCTGCACGCGTTGCTGGGTTTCGCCGGCGGGCCCTTGGTGGTCGGTGCAGGCACGCTGCTGGTGACCGCGATGGCCTTCGCGCTGCTGTACTTCGTGCTGAACACACTGCTCGTCACGACGGTGCTGCTGCTCAAGCGCAAAGAGCGGCTGAATCCGCGCGTGATGCTGGGCAGCTTCGGCTTCGTCGGCATCGCCTACTGCGGCTGCGCCGCTCTGGCCGCGCTGCTGTTCCTGACCTTCAAGCAGTCGGGCCTGGGCGTGCTGATGGCGGCGGTGCCGATCATCGCGATGCTGGTCGCCACGCTGCACTTCTTCTTCCGCCAGCAGGCAGCAGACGAGTCCGTCCGCCGTGACCGCATGGAAGCCGCCGAGCGCGAGGCCGA
>JBBQOR010000440.1:0-3109 GCA_038331055.1 Burkholderiales bacterium | reverse complement strand
GAGGCCGCCCATGGACGCCACCATGTTCCTCGCACTCGCCATGGCCTGCGCCCCGCAGGTCGATGCCGCCACGGCCAGTGCGTTGGTCGCCATCGAAAGCGGCTTCAACCCGCATGCCATTGGCGTCGTCGGCGGCGTGCTGGAGCGGCAGCCGCGCAACCGCGCCGAGGCGCTCGCTACGGCAAACCGGCTTCATGCCAACGGCTGGAACTTCAGCGTCGGCCTGGCCCAGATCAACGTCCGCAATTTCGAGCGCCTGGGGCTGACCGCCACCACCGCCTTCGAGCCCTGCGACAACCTGCGCGCGATGCAGTCGGTGCTGGGCGAGTGCTTCGAGCGGTCGGCACAGGCAGCGCATCCGCAGGCGGCCTTGCGCCAGGCTCTGTCCTGCTACTACAGCGGCAACTTCGCCACCGGGTTCCGGCACGGCTACGTGCAGCGCGTCGCGCGGGCCGTGCCGCCCGGTCGCAAGCCCAGCGGCGTGCCGCCTTGACCCGATGTGAACCCCCTGCCCCTCAACGTTCCAACGAGGTAAACACCCATGAACTCCACCGCTCGACTCTCGCTTCTGACGCGCCTCAGTTCCACCCTGACCGGATTGGCAATGGCCGTGGCGATGCTGATCCCGCAGCTCGCCCTCGCCCAGGGCTTCGACAAGATCAACACCACGGTCACCAACGTCAACGTCATGCTGGTGACGATCTCTATCGCGGTGGTCACCATCGCGATCATCTGGGCCGGCTTCAAGATGATCTTCCAGGGCGCCCGCCTGGCCGACGTGGCGAACGTGCTGATCGGTGGCACGCTGGTCGGCGGCGCTGCGGCGTTCGCCAGCTACATCGTCAGCTGACGCGCGAACTTGGGCGAAGCGAGGAACAGGCCATGCACACCGAAGCCATCTACAAGGGCGCCACGCGGCCCGCCATGAAGCTAGGCATCCCGCTGGTGCCGCTGGTCGTGCTGTTCGGCACCGGGATGCTGTTGATCATGTGGGGCGGCACGCTGGTCAGTTGGTGGATCGCGCTGGCCGTGCTCGTGGCCTTCGTTCCGGCGCTGCTCTGGATGCGCTTCGTCACGGCGCTTGACGACCAGCGCTTGCGGCAGATGTTCGTCGCCATGAAGCTGCGCCTGCACGACCGCAACCGCCGCTTCTGGCACGCGCGCAGCTATGCGCCCACCCTCTACCGGGGAGCCCGCGATGCTTGGCATGTCTAGCGGCAACACTGCGGCCAACGGCGCCGCCGGACGTTCAGGCCGAACGGGTCTGCGCCCGCGCCATTGGGCGCAGGCCAGGACCGAGAACCCGCTCGCGCGCTTCGTCCCGTTCTCGTCCCTGGTGAGCCCCCACGACGTGATCACGCGCGGCGGCGATTACCTGCGGGTGTGGCGTCTCGACGGCGTGGCGTTCGAGTGTGCCGACGAGCACTTGATCGCCGAGCGGCACGAGGCCCTGTGCAGCCTGCTGCGCAACCTGGCCGGTGGTCAGTGGGCGGTGTGGACACACCGGCTGCACCGCATGGTCGGCGATGCGCTGCAGGACCCGGCCGAACCCGGCTTCGCACGCGACCTGTCCATGGCCTATCAAGCCAAGCTAGGCGAGCACCGGATGATGAGCAACGAGCTCTACCTGACCCTCGTGTACCGGCCAAACGTCTCGCGCATGAGCCGGGCGCTGCAATCGACGCAGCGTTCGCGCGCCAGCATCGCCGAGGCGCAGGCCGACGCGCTGCGGGTCATGGAGGAACGGTCGGCCCTCGTCGGTCGCGTGCTGCGCGGCTTCGGGCCGCAGCTGCTCGGCGTTCGGCAGCAAGGCGGGCGCCACGCCGGTCGTCAATACTCCGAGGTGGCCGAGTTCCTCGGCTACCTCGTCAACGGAAGCTGGCGCGCCATTCCGATCACCGCCGGCCCGCTCTACCGGACGCTTCCAAGCACGCGCCTGTCCTTCGGCGGCTACAAGCTCGAACTCCGGCACGGCGACAGTCGGCGCTATGCCGCGCTCGTGGACATCAAGGAATATGCCGACGCCGTCGAGCCCGGTATCCTGAACGCGCTGCTGTATGAAGCCAGCGAGTTCATCGAGACGCAGAGCTTCTCGATCCTGCCCCGTCGCGAGGCCATGCGCGCGCTCGAACTGCAGCGCGACCAGCTCATTGCCAGCGACGACGTGGTCGAAACACAGGTCGCCGAGATGGACGTGGCCCTCAACGAACTCGGCGACGGTCAGTTCTGCATGGGCGAGTACCACTACAGCCTGGTCGTCTTCGGCCAAGAGGGGGAAGACAGTGTGGCCGACGCCGGGCGCCGCGCTGCACAAGCCATCGGCGCGGTCGGCGAAGCGTCGAGCCTGCAGATGTCGCCGGTCGATCTGGTGGCCGATGCCGCCTGGTTCGCCCAGATGCCGGGCAACTGGCAGTGGCGGCCTCGGGATGCGAAGCTGTCGTCGCGAGCTTTCGCGGCACTGGCCAGCGGCCACAACTTCGCACGCGGCAAGCGCGATGGCAACCCGTGGGGCGAAGCACTGGCCCTGCTGCGCACGCCCTCCGGCCAACCGTTCTACCTGAACCTGCACAGCAGCCCCGAGGGCGAAGACTCCGGCGACAAGAAGCTGCCGGGCAACACGCTGATCATCGGATCGACGGGCGTCGGCAAGACGACGCTGGAGATGTTCCTGCTGACGCTGACGCGCAAGTGGGACCCGGCACCCCGGCTGGTGTTGTTCGACCTGGACCGCGGTTGCGAGATCGCCATCCGGGCGCTCGGCGGGCGTTACTTCACGCTCGAAGCCGGCAAGCCCACTCATCTCAACCCGCTGCAGCGCGACCCGACGCCGGCCCGCGTGCAGTTCTGGGAGCAACTGATCCGCACCTGCATCTCGACGCCGGCCATGCCGCTGTTGCCGGTGGATGAGCGCGCGATCGCCGAGGCCGTCAAGTCGGTGGCGATGATGCCGGTGAACCTGCGCCGCTTATCGACTGTGCGGCAGAACCTACCGAAATCGGGTGAGAACAGCCTGTATGAGCGGCTCGGCCGCTGGTGCCAGGGCGGCGCGCTTGGCTGGGTCTTCGACCAGGCCGATGACCGCCTGCTGGACCTGAACTCTGCTTCGGTG
>JBBQOR010000439.1:0-3114 GCA_038331055.1 Burkholderiales bacterium | reverse complement strand
CCGAGGTAGCCCGGCTCGTCTGCACTCAGGTTCTGCAGCACCAGCACCGGCTTCATCGTCGGGGCCTCCGTATGATCGGCCGCCATTGTCATTGCCCCGGTGGTCGAGCATGTCCGACTTTGCCTTTCTCTCCGACAGCGGCTTCCTGAAGGCGCCGCGGGCCGAAGCGGCTCACCCTTTCGCCGTGGCCGGCATCGCCTGGGACGGCTCCACCACCAACCGGCCGGGTGCCCGGTTCGGGCCGCGTGAGATCCGCACTGCCAGCCACATGCTGTGTGACGCCACGCACCCGTGGTTCGATGTCTCGCCGCTGGGTCAACTGGGCGACGCGGGCGATCTGGCGCTGCCCAACACCTCGCTGGCGGCCATGCGTGAGGCGATGACGCCGCTGGTGACGCCGCTGCTGGCGCGCCACCACATGGCCTGGCTGGGCGGTGACCACTCGATCACGCTGCCGCTGCTGCGCGCCTACCGCCGGCACTTCGGCCGCCCGCTGGCGGTGATCCACTTCGACGCCCACTGCGACGCCTGGAGCGACCACTTCGGCGAGCCCAGCGGCCACGGCACCTGGGTTCACGAAGCGATGCAGGAAGGCCTGGTCCTCGACGCGTGCTTCGTGCAGATCGGCATCCGCTCGTCCGCAGTGCGCTCGGCGCGCGAGTACGTGCGCGATCGTGGCGGCATGATCTTCACCGCGCGCGATCTGCGCGGCCTTGATGGCGCCGCCGCGCTGGCCCCGGTGCTGCAGACGGTGCGCGAGCGCCTTGCGGCGCACGGCCACCCGCCCGTGTACCTGAGCCTGGATATCGATTGCCTGGACCCGGCCTTCGCCCCCGGCACCGGCACGCCCGAGCCCGGCGGCCTGAGCAGCAGCCAGGTGCTGACGCTGCTCGAGGAGTGGGCCGACCTGCCCTTCGTCGGCATGGACTGCGTGGAGGTGTCACCACCCTACGACCATGCCGAGCTGACCAGCCAGGCGGCTGCGGCCTTCGTCTGGACCTACCTGTGCGGGCAGGTGGCCGCCGCCGGGCGCCGCCGCGGCTGAGTCAGAGCGCCAGCGCGGTCGTCTTCTTCACTGTGCGCAGCACCAGCATCGAGTTGCTGCGCACCACGCCGGGCAGTCGCGGCAGCACCTCGGCGTGGAAGCGCTCCAGGTCTTCTGCATCGCGGTAGGCAAATCGCACCAGATAGTCGTTGGAGCCGGCCACGTAGAAGCAGTCGAGGATCTCCGGCGCATCGCGCACCGCCTGCTCGAACATGGCCAGACGCTGCGGTTGCGTGCTGTCCAGATTGATGATGGTGTAGCTGGTGCCATGGCGGCCGACCGCCCGCGGGTTCAGCAGCGCCACGTACTGCGCGATCACGCCGCTGTCCTCCAGCGCCTTGACGCGTCGCAGGCAGGCCGAAGGCGACAGATGCACCCGCTGCGCCAGCGCCTGGTTCGAGAGCCGGCCGTCGAGCTGCAGTTCGCCCAGGATGTCGCGGTCGATCGCATCCAGTTGCACAGGGGTGGCGCTGTTTCGCATGATCTGCCGTTTGAGTTGGCCGCATGCGCATGATATTGCGTCGCTTCGGGTGAACCCGCAGTTGATGCGCTCACACATTGCGCTGAGCTTTCTCTAGACTTCGTCTACGCCGTCACAACCCGGCGCCCGTTCCACTTCGCCGTCTACGCCGAGGAGCCCCGCATGAACAAGCCCGTCGATCCCGCCCTGATGCACGCCGCCGAATCCACCGGCAGCCTGAAGATGGATGCGTACTGGATGCCGTTCACGGCCAACCGCCAGTTCAAGAAGTCGCCGCGCCTGTTGGTGCGTGCCGACCGCATGCACTACTGGGACCACGACGGTCGCCAGGTGCTCGATGGTGTTGCCGGGCTGTGGTGCGTCAACGCCGGGCACAACCGGCCGCGTATCGTCAAGGCGATCCAGGATCAGGCGGCGGAGATGGACTTCGCTCCGCCCTTCCAGATGGGCCACCCGAAAGCTTTCGAGCTGGCCGATCGCGTGGCGCAGCTGGCGCCCGAAGGCATGAACAAGGTCTTCTTCGTCAACTCCGGCAGCGAGGCGGTGGAGACGGCGCTGAAGATGGCGCTGGCTTATCACCGCGTGCGGGGCGAGGCCTCACGCACCCGGCTGATCGGCCGCGAGCGCGGCTACCACGGCGTCAACTTCGGCGGCATCTCGGTCGGCGGCATGGTCGCCAACCGCAAGATGTTCGGCACCATGCTCTCCGGCGTGGACCATATCCGTCACACCCACGACCCGGTACGCAACGCCTTCAGCGTCGGCCAGCCGGCGCACGGCGCGGAACTGGCCGACGACCTCGAGCGCCTGGTGGCGCTGCACGATGCCAGCACCATCGCCGCGGTGATCGTCGAGCCGGTCGCCGGCTCCACCGGCGTGCTGGTGCCCCCGCAGGGCTACCTGCAGCGCCTGCGCGAGATCTGCACCAAGCACGGCATCCTGCTGATCTTCGACGAAGTCATCACCGGATTCGGCCGCACCGGCAACCCTTTCGGCGCGCAGACCTTCGGTGTCACGCCCGACCTGATGACGGTGGCCAAGGGCCTGACCAACGGCGCCGTGCCGATGGGCGCGGTGATCGCCGGCCAGCATGTGCACGATGCCTTCATGAACGGGCCCGAGCACCTGATCGAGTTCTTCCACGGCTACACCTACTCGTCGCATCCGCTGGCCTGCGCCGCCGGCCTGGGCACGCTCGACACCTATGCCGAGGACGGCCTGCTGACGCGCGCCGCCGAGATGGCCGACTACTTCGCGCAGGCGGTTCATTCGCTGAAGGGCGAGCCCAACGTGATCGACATCCGCAACATCGGCCTCGTGGGCGGCGTCGAACTGGCGCCGTTGCCGGGCGAGCCCACCAAGCGCGCCTTCGGCATCTTCCTCGACCTGTGGGAGCGCGGCCTGATGGTGCGCACCACCGGCGACACGGTGGCGCTGTCGCCGCCGCTGATCATCGAGCGCGCGCAAATCGACCAGATCGTCGACATGCTGCGCGGCGCCATCCGCCGCGCCGCCTGACATCCGCAACTTGCTCGACACAGACCGCGAACTGACGCGGAACTCCTACTACGCAGCGACGGCCCCGCCT
>JBBQOR010000438.1:0-3123 GCA_038331055.1 Burkholderiales bacterium | reverse complement strand
CCGGCGGCGGCGTGCCCAACGAGCTCGATGCCATGGTCGTGCACCGCAACCGAGCCCTGTTCATCGAGTGCAAGACCGGGCGGCAGAGCAACCCCGCGGCCGCCTTGTACAAGTTGGCGCAGCTGCGCGACCGCCTGGGCGGCAGCGTGGCAGCAGCGCTGTACCTCAGTGCCCAGCGCCTGGGCGACGAGCACCGGCAACGAGCCGACGAATACCGCATCGATGTGCTGTGCGGCGACGACGTGGCGAGGCTGCCGGCCTGGCTGCGCGGCTGGAAGGGCGGCTGAGCCGCAAGCTTGCCGTTCGCGTCGGCCCGGGCGCCGGCCAGAACAATCGCGTTCGTCACCCCGCCGAACGCCATGTACCGCCAGCTCTACCTCGCCGCCTACGACATCAGCGCAGACCGCCGCCGCACCGGCGCGCTCAAGCTGCTGCGCGCCTACGCCACCGGCGGACAGAAATCGGTCCACGAGGTCTGGCTGACCGCAGGCGAGAGGCGCGCTGTGCTGTCCGACTTCGTCCACATCCTCGACGACGGCGACCGCTTCATGCTTCTTCGCCTGGACCCGCGCAGCCGCACGCTGCTGGCCGGCCGCGCGCAAGCACCGGCGGACCCCGGGCACTTCTACAT
Organism: Burkholderiales bacterium; assembly: GCA_038331055.1. Lineage (GTDB taxonomy): Bacteria > Pseudomonadota > Gammaproteobacteria > Burkholderiales > Burkholderiaceae_C > Rubrivivax. Next base: position 2,492 of record JBBQOR010000438.1, on the reverse strand, counting down.
CGGCTGACGAGCGCACCACGCCATGGCCACGCTGCTGCTCGACCGCGCCCATCTCGAAGTCACCTGCGACGGCGACGCCCTGGCCCTTTACGAAGGTGGAGTGCGGCGCGGCAGCGTGCCGCTGAAGCTGCTGGATCGCTGCGTGATCCAGGGTGCCAGCACGCGGCTGGACAGCGGCGTGCTGCTGAAGCTGGCCGAGGCGGGCGTCACCACGGTGCTGCTCAGCCCCCGCATGCAACGGCGCGTCGCGCTCGTGCTCGGACCGGCCCACAACGACGCCGGCGTGCGCCTCGCGCAGAGCCAGCGCGTGCTCGACGACCGCCACTGCCGCCAATGGGCGCGTGACGTCGTGCGTGCCAAGCTGCGCCGCCAGCGCCGGGTGCTGGCGCGCTGGCAGGCCGCGCGGCCCGACGTCCGCAAGCCGCTGACCGACGCCGCGGCGGCCGTGGACCGTGCGCTCCAGTCGCTGCACGACGACGCCGCGGCCCCGGCGCTGCAGCAGCTGCGCGGCATCGAGGGCGCCGCCGCCCGCGCGCACTTCGGCGGGCTGGCGGCCGTGCTGCCGCCCGCGCTCGGATTCACCGGGCGCAACCGCCGCCCGCCACGCGATCCGGCCAACGCCTTGCTGTCGCTGGGCTACACCATGCTGCACGTGGAGGCCGTGCAAGCCTGCCACCGCGCTGGCGTCGACCCGCTGCTGGGCTACTACCACCGCCCGAGCATCGGCCGCGAGTCGATGGCCAGCGACCTGATGGAACCACTGCGCCCCAACGTGGACCACTGGGTCTGGCAGATGCTGCGCGACCGCAGCCTGCGCGCCGACCACTTCACCACCGACCGCGGCGCCTGCCTGCTGGGCAAGGCCGGCCGCGGCATCTTCTATGCCGCATGGGCCGATGCGGCGCAGCCCTGGCGACGCTGGCTGCGTGGCGTGGCCGGTGGCGTCGCGCGCCAACTGCGCAGCGCTGGCGACGAACTGCTGGCCGGGATGGCCGACGCGGACGAAGGAGATGAGGCATCGTGAAGGCCGCAGAAGAAGGCCACGCGCCGCGCCGGCGTGTTGCGGCGCTGCCGTCGGTGCGCGCCCAGCGCGACCGTGCCCTGGACGCGCGCACGCTCTACCTGGTGCCCAAGCACTCGCTGCACGTCAGTTCGACGGGCGAGGCCCTCGTCGCCACCCGACCTGACGGCGAGGTGCATCGGCTGCCGGCCAGCCGCCTGCTGCGCGTGGTGTGCAACGAGCGCGTGAACTGGAGTGGTGCTGCGCTCGCGTTGTGCCAGGCGCGCGGTATCACCGTGACCTGGCTGGACGCACGCGGGAACGCGCTCGGCCACCTGTGGCCTGCGGTCGCCCCGCGCACCGACCTGGCAGACGCGCTGGAAGGCTTGGCCAGCCTGCCCGGCGACTGGGTGCATACCTACGGCAACTGGCTGCGCCGGCAGCGGCTGACGGTGCTGAACCGCTGGCAAAGCGAGCGTGCCGCGGCGCAGCAGCCGGTGGTGCCCGACGAATGGCAGCGCGCCCTGCGCGCGTGGGTGTACCGCAACGAGATCGCCGAGCACCTGCCGCCGGTCCTGCACGGCATGATCAGCGCGCTGGTGGCGTCGCGGCTGGCCGAAATGGGACTCGTGACCCGCTACTGGTGCTTCGACGGCCAGTGCATCGAACTGGCCGCCGACGTCAGCCGCCTGGTCTGGGCCGAACTGAACCTGTGCGGCGGAGCGATCGCAGAAGCCATGCGGCAAAGCCTCGAGGCCGCTGCGCTGTTCGAACAGTGGTCCACGTGCTGCGCGAGCATCGCGCAGGCCCATCTGACCAGCCTGAAAGCCCACGCGGCGCGTGAGCTGCGCGCCTGACGGCGCCGGCCCAGACCCGCGAGCACTGCATGACCTGCCCACGTCCATGAGCCTGCACGAACCGGCCCATTGGGTCGTTACCTACGACATCGCCGATGCCCGCCGCGGCGGGCGCGTGCTCGAGCTGATGAAGAAGCACGGCCTGCCGCTGCAGTACAGCGTGTTCCTTGTCCACGCGAGCGGATCGGCGATGCACGCCTTGATGCACGACCTCCGGCGGCTGATCAAGCCTGCTGCGGACGACGTGCGCGCCTACCGCGTGCCCGTGGGCGCTGAATGCCACCAACTGGGCGGCACCATGCTGCCCGACGGCACCGTGGTGGGGTACGGTGCCCTCGACACCGTGCTCGCCACCTCGCGCCAACCCAGCGACTTGCTGGCCGGCGTACTTGTCTGACCCGCTAGACTGTTCTTCGGGATCGACAGCCCGCACTGAAGCCGTCCAGGGATCCGCTCCACATGACCTTCCCAGGTTCGCCAACCACCGATCCAAGTCCATGTCGCGGCGAGCATTTTCGGCGCGATGAGCCTGCAGGCCAGCCCTGAATTCGAAGGGATTAAGACCAGGCCGCAGCCCGGTTGCGGCGTCAAGCCCGCCTGCAGGCCAGCCCTGAATTCGAAGGGATTAAGACTTA
>JBBQOR010000437.1:0-3125 GCA_038331055.1 Burkholderiales bacterium | reverse complement strand
GCGATGAAGTACGGGATGAGGTACTGCTTCTTGCCGGCTTCAGCGCTGAACTTCTCGAACATCTGCTTGAAGCGGTCGTAGCTGCCGATGCCGGGCTTCATCATCTTGGACAGCGGCCCGCCCTCGGTGTGCTCGGGCGCGATCTTCAGGTAACCGCCGACGTGGTGGGTGACGAGCTCCTTCACGTACTCGGGGCTCTGCACGGCCAGGTCATAGCGCAGGCCGCTGCCGATCAGGATCTTCTTGACACCACGCAGCGCGCGGGCGCGGCGGTAGAGCTTGATCAACGGGCCGTGGTCGGTGTTGAGGTTGGGGCAGATGCCGGGGTAGACGCAGCTCGGCTTGCGGCAGGCGGCCTCGATCTCGGTGGTCTTGCAGCCGATGCGCCACATGTTGGCGGTCGGCCCGCCGAGGTCGCTGACGATGCCGGTGAAGCCCGGCACCTTGTCGCGCATGTCCTCGATCTCCTTGAGGATCGAGGTCTCGCTGCGGCTTTGAATGATGCGGCCCTCGTGCTCGGTGATCGAGCAGAAGGTGCAGCCACCGAAGCAGCCGCGCATGATGTTCACGCTGAAGCGGATCATCTCCCACGCCGGGATCTTGGTCGGCCCGTCGTGGCGACCTTGCTCGTCGGCGTAGCGCGGATGCGGGCTGCGCGCATAAGGCAGATCGAACACGTGGTCCATCTCGGCGGTGGACAGCGGGATCGGCGGCGGGTTGATCCACACGTCGCGCGCGGTCCTTTCGTCCCCGTGCCGCTGCACCAGCGCCCGTGCATTGCCGGGGTTGGTCTCCAGGTGCAGCACGCGGTTGGCGTGGGCGTACAGCACCTTGTCGCTCTTCACGCGCTCATAGGCCGGCAGGCGAAGCACAGTCTTCTCACGCGGCGGCAGCTTCAGCGCGCCAACTGCTGGCTTGCGGCTGGCCGGCAGCGCGATGACGGTCGTGGCCGCCGAAGCAGCGGCCGCCGGGTCGTTCTTGGTGCAGCTCTCGCCCACCGACTCTGCCGCCTCGGCGGTCGTCAGATAGGGGTTGATGTGGTCGTCGACGCGGCCCGGGCGGTCGACCTCGGTCGAGTCGACCTCCATGAAGCCCTGCGGCTCGTGCCCGCGGCGCACCAGGAAGGCCGTGCCGCGGATGTCGGTCATCTGTTCGACGGCTTCGCGGCGGCCCAGCCGATGGGCGATCTCGACGATCGCGCGCTCGGCGTTGCCATAGACCAGCAGGTCGGCCTTGGCGTCGACCAGGATCGAACGCCGCACCTTGTCCTGCCAGTAGTCGTAGTGCGCGATGCGGCGCAGCGAGGCCTCGATGCCGCCGATGATCACCGGCACCTCGGGCCAGGCCTCCTTGCATCGCTGCGTGTAGACCAGCGTGGCGCGGTCGGGCCGCAGTCCGCCCTCGCCGCCAGCGGTGTAGGCGTCGTCGCTGCGCAGTTTGCGGTCGGCGGTGTAGCGGTTGATCATCGAATCCATGTTCCCGGCCGCCACGCCGAAGAACAGGTTGGGCTTGCCCAGCACCTTGAAGGGGTCGGCACTTTGCCAGTCGGGCTGGGCGATGATGCCCACCCGAAAGCCCTGCGCTTCGAGCACGCGGCCGATCACCGCCATGCCGAAGCTGGGGTGGTCGACATAGGCGTCGCCGGTGACGACCACGATGTCGCAGCTGTCCCAGCCCAGCGCGTCCATCTCCTCCCGGCAGGTGGGCAGAAAACGCGCCGCGCCGAAGCGCTTGGCCCAGAACGGCTTCCAGCTGGTCAGTGCGCGAGCGACAGGCATGCCGGCGACTGCGGTTGCGGTTGCGGTTGCGGCTTCGGCGCTCGGGTGGACGGGGTTGGCGATGGTCACGACAGGTGTGGGGCTGGGGAATTAACCCTCGATTGTCGGCGCCCGCGGCCGCCGGCGTGCGCGCGGGGCCGTTCAGGCGTCAAAGAAGTAGCGCTTCAGCCCGGCCAGGATCATCTCGACAGCGATGGCGGTCAGCACCAGGCCCATCAACTTCTCGATCGCCGCGACCATCGAATCACCGAGAAATGCGCGGATGCGGTCAGCCGACAGCAACACCGCACCTGACACCGCCAGCGCCACCGTCAGCGCACCAACCCAGTGCCAGAGGCGATCAGGTTGGCGCGAGGCGAGCAGCAGCACCGTGGCCATCGCCGACGGCCCCGCCAGCAGCGGCACCGCCAGCGGAAAGATGAACGGCTCGCGTCCACTCTCGTCGGCCTGGTAGGCGGAACCGCTGCTGGCGAAGATCATGCGTATCGCGATGATCAGCAGGATCACACCGCCGGCCACCTCGAGCGAACGCTCGGACAGGCGCATCACATTCAGGAAAGACTGCCCGCCCACCATGAACATCGCCAGCACGACGAAGGCGATCAGCGCCTCTCGAAGCGCGACGCGGGTGCGCCGCTCGGGCGCGACGCGGCTGAGCACCGAGATGAAGATCGGCAGGCTGCCGAAAGGATCCAGCACCAGCAGCAGCAGAACGAGCGCAGAGAAGAAGTTGTGATCCATGGCCGGATGATTTTCGCGGTTCCCATGACAGCTATGTGGTGCCGACGCACCACCCTGGCGCGCGACGGGGCCCCAGCAAGGGTTTCTGCGGACCAAGACCCTAGAATCTGCCGGTAATTTCTTGACAACCCAAGCAGAGAAACATTCATGCAAAACAAGACTTTGATCGCTTTGGCCGTGCTGGCACTGACCGCTGCCAGCGCCATGGCGCAGTCCAACGTGACTATCTATGGCCGCTTCAACGTCTCGGTCGAAGATCAGAAGGCACTCGGCAAGAACACCACCCGGCTCGTCAACAACTCGTCGCGCATCGGCTTCAAGGGCACCGAAGATCTGGGCGGTAGCCTGAAGGCCGGTTTCGTTCTCGAGCACGGTTTCAACGCCGACACCGGCACCACCAGTGGCGCCTTCTGGGGCCGCCAGAGCGAAGTCAACCTGTCGGGCGGCTCGGGCATGCTGCGTCTGGGCAACTTCACCAGCGAGGCCTACTACGCGACCGCCGACTACATCAGCCTGCACAACCACGACAACGGCACCTCGGCCGACGCGTTCTACCTGTACCAAGGTGGCACGCAACTCAGCAACGCGCTCGCATACACCTCGCCG
>JBBQOR010000436.1:0-3145 GCA_038331055.1 Burkholderiales bacterium | reverse complement strand
CCGCCGTCAGCCAGCCGCTGCACCAGCGGCGCAATGTCGCTCGCCACCGCATGGCGCAGCGGGATGACCTCGACGTCGCTGGCCGACGGCAGGTCCAGCGCGGCGATGATCTGCTCAAGGCGCCTCAGGTTGTCGGCGTAGTCGGTGATCACCAGCGCGTTGCTGCCCGGCGCCGCGTTGATGGTGTTGTTGGCGCTGATGAGCGGACGCAGCACGGCCACCAGGTTGTTCGGGTTCTCGTGGCGCAGCGTGAAGATCTGTGTGATCACCTGATCGCCGCGGATCGGGCCGGGGCCGCCCTCGCCCACCGAGACGGTGCCGGTCTGCAGCTTGGCGTCGGCCTCAGGCACCACCTTGAGCAGCCCGGCGCTCTCGACCACCGCGAAACCCAGCCCGCGCAGCGCGGTCTGGTAGGTCAGGAAGGCGTTGTTCACGGTCATCGGCTGCTCGCTGAAGACGGTGATCGTGCCGCGCACGCGCGGGTCGACCAGGATCGGCCGGTTGAGCATTGCGGCGATCGCGCGGGTGACCGCTTCGAGGTCGGCGTTGACGAAGTTCACCGTCACGCGGGCCGGCTGCGGCGCCGCCGCGGGGGCCCGCGCGGCGCGCGCACGCTCGGGGCCGGGCGCGGGCTGCGCCAGCGCCGGGGGCAAGAGCAGCGGGGTGCAGACCAGGCCCAGCAGCCAAGGCCGCAGCGCATGCATCCGGGTGGGCGATTTGCGCTGTGTCATGGTCATCCGATCGAGAGAACGGATAGCGCGCCGTTGCGCCGCCCGATGATGTTGAGCAGGTTGTCCAGCGCCGCTTCGGTGCCCGGCGCGGCGCGTGCTTCGCCGCGCAGGCGCAGGCCACCCGTCGACCACTGGCCGTCGGCCTGCAGCTGCAGGGCGCCTTGCAGCGTGGACAGGCGCAGCAGCGCCGGCGCGTCGCCCGCCGCACCGCCTTCAAGCACCAGCCGGTAGCTGCCCAGAGGCGCCAACCGAGACACCCGTGAGGCGACGTCCTGCAAGTCGAACGTGGCGCTGCCGGCCAGGCGCCAGCGGCCCTGCACCGATTCCAGCCGCAAGCCCGGGCTGCTCAGGGCCAGTTGCCCGCCCAGCTGCAGCGTGTTCCAGGGCGTGCCCAGGCCGGCCAGCCAGGACAGCGGCCACTGGCCGATCAGCGCAGGCGCGGCATCGGCAGCCGGCGCCGGCAGCGTCAGCGCGAGCCGGCCGAAGCCCGGGCGCACCTGCAGCCGCAGCGTGCCGGCGATGCAGCAGGCCTGCCGGGCGCGCAGCTCGAGCGCCATGCCGTGCAGGCCGAGCGACCAAAGCAGCCGCCCGGGCAAGGCCACCGCATCGCGGCTGTCGGCGCCGCCGCTGAGCAGCACACGCGCGCTGCCGGCCCACACGGTGCCTCGCGCGTCGGCCAGCAGCAGCCGGCCCTGGGTCTGCGTGGCCACGGCGCTGGCCAGCCAGGCCGCGGGTGCGAAGGCGATCACACCGCCCACCAGCCCGCAGGCCAGCCCGGCGAAGGCCCAGCCGCGGGGCTTCATGACGCGCTTCCCAAGGCCAGCACCAACTGGCCGCCGAAGCCGTTGGGCCCGCGGGTCAGCGCGGCTTCGATCGGTCGTGCGCGGGCGGCGCTGCGCGCTTCGGCCAGAAAGCTGCGCAGCGTCTGCGGGCCGATGTCGGTCAGTGTCAGCACAGCGCGGTCGCCCTGCATCGTCAGCCGCGCGCCGGCACCCAGGCGCTGCACGGCGGGCTGCAGCGCGGCCAGCGCCTGCGCGGCGGGCAGGGGCGGCACGGCGCGCAGCGCCCGGGCCTCTGCGGCCAGCCGCTGCATGCCTTGCAGTTGTGCATCCAGGGCGTCGATCTGCGCCGGCGCGGCGCGCAGCGTGCGCCAGGCCGGGGCGACGGCCAAGGTCCATGACAAGAACAGCGCGAGCACCACGCCCACCAGCACCAGCGCGCGCCGTTCACGCGCTTCAAAAGCCTGCCAGCGCTGCGCCACGCGGCGTGCCAGCGCGCCGCCGGCGGACGGTGGTGTAGGCGGTGTGGGCGCAGCGGCCGCCAGGGTGTCGGTGGCGTCGCTCATCGGCCGTCTCCACGCGCCACGCTGACGCGCCCGTCTTCGCTTTGGCCGACAAAGCCTGCGCTGCGCAGGCTTTGCACCCACTGCGCGGTCTGTGGGTCGGCCCAGCCGGGCGCGCCCAGCGTCAGCCGGCCGGGCTCGAAGCGCAGCGTCGCGGCCGGGCCGGCGTCGGCTGGCCAGGCCGCGGCGGCCGCGGCCAGCAGCGTCTCCAGATCGCCGTCGCCCAGTTGTCCGGCAACGGCGCGCAGTGCAGCGGTCTCGCGCGCCATCTGCAGCGGCGCATCGAGCACCGCGCGCACCTGCGGGTGTGCAATGCGCAGCAGTTCCAGCGAAGCCGCCTTGCGCGTGTCGATCTCGCGCTGCTGTTGCCAGGCCCAGGCGTTCAGGCCGACGAGTTGCAGTGCCACGAGTGCCAGCAGGCCCACGCGCACCGGCCGCCAGGAAGGCGTGCCGAGACCGAGCACGCCCTCACGCATTGCGCGCAGACCGCGGTGGCGCGGCGCGAGGTCGAACTGACGCAGATCCACCTCGGCCGCCGCCGCCTGCAGCAGGCGCTGGGCCTCGGTGAGCACCGCCACCTGCGCGCCCAGCCAGCTTGTGGCGGCCTCGGCGGCGGCCGGCGTGGCCGTCCAGCGCAACGTGCCGGGCTCGCCCAGGCGGGCCAGCAAGGCGCGCGGCAGGGTGCCCGCCAGCGGCAGGCTGCTGATGCCGTCGGGGCCGCTGAACACGCAGCGCAGCGCTGCGTCGCCATCGCCCGCGGTGCTGAAGAAGTGGCCGCCGGCCGGGTTGCCGGGCACGCTGGCCGCGCGCAGCGCATCGGGCTCGATGCCGGCGGCACGCAAGCCTTGCAGCACGCCTTGCAGCCAGGGCCGGTGCATCACCGCCACCCAGGTGGTGGGCCCGTCGGCAATTTTGGGGCCGAGCGCGAAGTGCAGCGTGGCCTCGTCGTCGAGCAACTGGTCTTCCATCAGGCCGGCCAGCGCCGCGCGCATGCGGCCCGGCGGCGCCTTGGGCAGCGTCACGCGGTGCCAGGCCAGATCGGCATCGGCCAGCACTGCCACCGTGCGCGTGG
>JBBQOR010000435.1:0-3149 GCA_038331055.1 Burkholderiales bacterium | reverse complement strand
GGCAGGAAGCTCATCTCGATGGTGCGCAGGCCCTGCCCTTCGCAGGCGGGGCAGCGCCCGTCGCCGGTGTTGAAGGAAAAGCGCGCCGCCGCGTAGCCGCGCGCCTTGGCTTCGAGCGTCTCGGTGAACAGCTTGCGGATCACGTCCCAGAAGCCGATATAGGTCGCCGGGCAAGAGCGCGGCGTCTTGCCGATGGGCGTCTGGTCGACCTCCAGCACGCGGTCCACCGGCTCGAAGCCACTCAGCCGGCTGCAGCCGCTGAGGGCCGCGCCCTGGCCCGCCGCCAGCGCGTCGCGGCCGGCCCGCGTCTGGCGCTGCGCGACCACCGCGCTCACATTCGCCAGCAGCACATCGCGCGCCAGCGTGCTCTTGCCGGAGCCGCTGACGCCCGTCACGGCCACCAGCCGGCGCAGCGGGAAGTCGACGTCGATGTGCTGCAGGTTGTGCAGCGCCGCGCCCTGCAGCCGCAGCGCCGGGAGGTCGGCCGCCACCGGCCTGCGCGGCTGCAGCGGGTGCCGCAGCGGGTGCGCCAGCAGGCGGCCGGTCTGCGATTCGGGCTGGCCCGAGAGGTCGGCCACGCTGCCCTCGGCGACCAGCCGGCCGCCGCGTTTGCCGGCGCCCGGGCCGATGTCGATCAGGTGGTCGGCGCGGCGGATCGTGTCCTCGTCGTGCTCCACCACCACCAGCGTATTGCCCTTGTCGCCCAGCTTCTTCAACGCCCCCAGCAGGATGCCGTTGTCGCGCGGGTGCAGGCCGATGGTGGGCTCGTCGAGCACGTAGCACACGCCCTGCAGGTTGCCACCCAGCTGCGCCGCCAGCCTGATGCGCTGGGCCTCGCCGCCGCTGAGCGTGGGTGCGGCACGGTCCAGCGTCAGATAGCCCAGGCCCACTTCTTCGAGAAACTCCAGGCGGCTGGTGATCTCCACCAGCACGTCACGCCCGATGCCGGCCTCGCGGCCTTCCAGCCGCAAGCCCGCCACCCATTGCCGCACCTCGCGCACCGAGCCGCGCGCCACCTCGCCGATCGGCCGGGCATCGAAGGTGACGGCCCGCGCCGCGGGGTTCAGGCGTGTGCCGTGGCAATCCGGGCAGGGCGCGTCGCCGACGCCTTCGACCTCGCGTTCCTCTGACGGGAAGGTCTGCTCGCGGCCTTTCTGGTCCTCGTCGCGCACGGAATCGTCGTAGGCGCTGCGCTGCTCGCGCGTCAGCGCCAACCCGGTGCCGACGCAGGTGCCGCACCAGCCATGCTTGCTGTTGTAGCTGAACAGCCGCGGGTCCAGCTCGGCATAGCTGGTGCCGCAGACCGGGCAGGCGCGCTTGGTCGAGAAAACCTTCAGCGCGCCGATGGCCGCGGTGGAGGCCCCGCCGTCCATCGCCGCGGCCAGCCCGTCCAGCGGGTGCAGCAGGTGCAGCACGCCCTTGCCCAGTTCCAGCGTCTTCGACAGCAGCGCGCGCAGTTCAGCCTCGTTCGCCAGCGTGATCACGATGTCGCCCACCGGCAGCTCGAGCGTGTGCTCCTTGAAGCGGTCGATGCGCGGAAAGGGGCTCAGCGACAGGAACTCGCCGTCCACGCGCAGGTGCGTGTGGCTGCGCGCCCGGGCCCACTTGGCCAGGTCGGTGTAGACGCCCTTGCGGTTGACGACCAGCGGCGCCAGCAGCCCCACGTGCTCGCCCACATGATCGCGCAGCAGTTGCGCGGCGATGCTCTCGGCGCTTTGCGGCCGCACGGCGGCGCCGTCGCGCGTGCAGTGCTGCAGGCCCAGCTTCACCCACAGCAGGCGCAGGAAGTGCCAGACCTCGGTGGTGGTGGCCACCGTGCTCTTGCGCCCGCCGCGCGACAGCCGCTGCTCGATGGCGACGGTCGGCGGGATGCCGTACACCGCATCCACCTCGGGCCGGCCCGCCGGCTGCACGATGCTGCGCGCGTAGGCGTTCAGGCTCTCCAGATAGCGCCGCTGGCCTTCGTTGAACAGGATGTCGAAGGCCAGCGTGCTCTTGCCCGAGCCGCTGACGCCGGTGACCACGTTGAACTTGCCGCGCGGGATGTTCACCGACAGCGACTTCAGGTTGTGCTCGCGCGCGTTGACGATCGAGATCACATCATCCGCCGCCACGCGCCGCGCGCGCATCACCTGTTGCAGCGGCCGCCCTTCCTCGGCGCGCGCCACGCCGATGCCCAGCGAGGCCTCGTACTCGCGCAGCGCCAGCCCGGTGTGCGAAGTGGCATGGGCCTTCACGTCGTCTGGCGTGCCCACGCAGACCAGCGCGCCGCCGGCGTCGCCGCCCTCGGGGCCGAGGTCGACGATCCAGTCGGCGGCGCGGATCACGTCCAGGTTGTGCTCGATCACCAGCAGCGAATGCCCGGCGTCGAGCAGCTTGCGCAGCGCGCGCATCAGCTTGGCGATGTCGTCGAAGTGCAGGCCGGTGGTGGGTTCGTCGAAGACGAACAGCGTGCCGCGCCGGGCGGCCGGCTGGCGCGGGCCGCTGGCCGCCTCGGCCAGGAAGCCGGCCAGCTTGAGACGCTGGGCCTCACCGCCGGAGAGCGTGGGCACCGGCTGGCCCAGGCGCACGTAGTCGAGGCCGACATCGACGATCGGCTGCAGCCGCGCCACCACCTCGCGGTCGGCCTGGAACCAGTGCGCCGCCTCGGCCACCGTCAGGTCCAGCACGTCGGCCACCGAGAAGGCATGCGGGCCGCGCACCACCTTCACGTCCAGCACCTCGGCGCGGAAGCGCCGGCCGTCGCAATCCGGGCAGCGCAGGTAGACGTCGCTGAGGAACTGCATCTCCACATGCTCGAAGCCCGAGCCGCCGCAGGTGGGGCAGCGGCCGTCGCCGGCGTTGAAGCTGAAGGTGCCGGCGCTGTAGCTGCGCTCGCGCGCCAGCGGGGCGTCGGCGAACAGCGCACGCAGCGCATCGAAGGCGCCGACGTAGCTGGCCGGGTTGCTGCGCGCGGTCTTGCCGATCGGGCTCTGGTCGACGAACACGCAGTCGGCCAGCAGCTCGCTGCCGAGCAGCCGGTCGTGCGCGCCCGGGGTCTCGGTGGGCTTGCCGAAGCGGCGCAACAGCGCGGGCACCAGCACGTCCTGCACCAGCGTGCTCTTGCCTGAGCCCGAGACGCCGGTCACCACGGTCAGCCGCTGCAGCGG
>JBBQOR010000434.1:0-3150 GCA_038331055.1 Burkholderiales bacterium | reverse complement strand
ACCGATGTGCACGAGGCGCACCGGTAGAACGTGAAGTAGGCGCGGCCGGCCAGCGCGTCGGCCACCAGCGCATCCAGGCAGGCGGCCAGGTCGGCGCGCTGCTGGCGCAAGCGCTGCAGCTTGACCATGCTGGTCTGCCGGTGCGCCTCGTGCACATCGGTGCGCAGCGTCTGCGCCTGCATCGCGTGCACCTTCAGCGCCAGGATCGACAAGCGGTCGATCATGCTGCCCGCGGTCTCGCTGCTCAGGCGCGCCCCGGGCGCCACGCGTGACTCGGGCGCGTCGCCGCGTGCCGAAGCCGCATCGACCAGACCCAGGGCCAGCAGCAGCAGCTCGTCGATGCGCTCGGTGGCATCGTTGCGCGCCTGGTTGAAGCGGTCGATGGCGCGCTTGTTGGCAGCAATCTCGGCGTCGGCCACCTGTGTGCGGCGGGCCAGGTCTTCCTCGGCCCACAGCAGGCTGTTGAAGCGGTGATTGCGGTGGATCCAGTGCCCCAGGCTGGCGGGCTCACCGCCTTCGCCCACCTGCGGCGGCCAGCCGGCGGCGCCGAGCCACTGGTCGTGCAGCGCGGTGACTTCCTCGGATCGCGGCAGCGCGTCGGTCATGGCGGGGTCGGGTGGCAGAATCGCGGCCGATTATCCGATGCCATGCCCACCCTCTTGATCCGCCTGCGCAACTGGGTCGGCGACGTGACGCTCGGAATCCCGACGCTGCAGCGGCTGCACGACGCGGGGTACCGGTTGCGGCTGACCGGCCGCGGCTGGGCCGGCGATCTGCTGCGCGGCCACGGATGGACGGTGGAGCCGCTGGCGCAGGGCCTGCGCGCGCGCGTCGGGCAACTTCGCAGACTGCGTCGTGAGGCCGAGGCCGCCGACGCCGGCTTTGCGCGACAACCGCTGCAGGCGCTGTGCCTGCCCTACTCGTTCGGCAGCGCACTGGAGTTCAGGCTGGCCGGCCTGCGCAGCCTGGGCCATGCCTGGGAAGGCCGCGCGCTGCTGCTCACGCGCAGCCTGCCGCGCCATCGCGAGCGCCACGAGATCGAGGCCTATTGGGCCCTCGGCAACGCGCTCCTGGGCGAGGACGCGCCGCTGCCGCAGCGCATCGAGCTGCGTGTGTCCGACGCCGATGACGCCGCCGCCATGGCGCTGTTGCGGCAGCACGGCGTGGCAGCCGGCTTCATCGTGATCTGCCCCTTTGCCGGCGGCACCTTCAGCGGGCAGGACAAGACCTGGCCGGGATTCGCCGACTTCGTGGCGCAGGTGCTGCCGCAGTTCGGACGCACGCTGGTGATCTGCCCCGGGCCGGGCGAGGAGGAACTCGCACGCACCCGGTTTCCCACCGCCACCGGCCTGAACAACGTCAAGCTCGGCGTCTACGCCGCGCTGCTGCGGCGCGCCGCGCTGATGATCAGCAACGACACCGGGCCGGGGCACATCGCCGCAGCGGTGGGCTGCCCGACGCTGTCGGTGCTGGGGCCGAGCGACCCGGCACAGTGGCGCGCGTGGGGGCCCAGCGTGCACATCGTGCAGGGGTCGCAGGGCTGGCCCGATGCCGCTGCGGTGCGCGCCGCCGTGGCGCAGTGGCTGCAGGCCGCGCAGTGACCGCCCCCGTGCAGCGCCGCATCGGCATCGGCCTGGGCAACCTGAAACAGTTCACCGACGGCATCGGCGAGTTCACTCGCAACCTGTGCACCGAACTCGCCACGCGCGCGCCGGCGCTGCAGCAGACGCAAGGCATCCGGCTGGCCTTTCATCTGCAGGACAGCCTGGTGGGGTGCTTCGGCGACGAGGTCGACTACCTGCCACGGCAGCGTCTGCACGAGGTCTGGCACCGGCAGCCGCAGCGCTTCGACGTGTGGCACACGCTGATGCAGCTCAACCGCTACAAGCCGCCGGCCGGCACGCGCTTTCGCATCCTCACGCTGCACGACCTGAACTTCGTCTACTTCAAGAGCCGGCCCAGCCAGTGGCGCAACCGCATCCGGCTGGCCCGCCTGTTCGCCCGCACCGACCACCTGGCGGGCAACACCCGGCCCGCGCGGTCCGACGCGCAGCGGCGGATGGGCTGGGCAGGGCCGAGTTCGGTGATCTACAACGGCGTGCGCGACCTGAGCACGCACGAGCAGGTGCCGCTGCCCGGCGTGCAGCCCGGGCACTTTCTGCTGCATCTGTCGCGCATGGCCCGGTCAAAGAACGTTGAGTCGCTGCTGGCGATGGCGGCGCTGTGGCCCGAGATGCCGCTGGTACTGGCCGGGCCCGACCGCACACGCAACGCGAGCCTGCGCGAGCAGATCGCCGCGCGCGGTTTGTCACAGGTGCAGGTCTTCGACGACGTCAGCGATGCGCAGAAGGCCTGGGTCTATGCCCACTGCACGGCCTTCCTGTTCCCATCCCTGACCGAAGGCTTCGGCTTGCCGCCGCTGGAGGCGATGCACTTCGGCAAGCCGGTGTTCATCTCCAACCTGACCTCGTTGCCCGAAGTCTGCGGCGACGCCGCCACCGCCTGGCCCGACTTCGATCCAGCCCACATGCGCCGGCTGGTCGAGCAGGGCCTGCTGCGCCATGAGCACGAGCAACGTGCGGAGGCGGTGCGCGCGCACGCCCTGCGCTTCAACTGGGCGCGCGCGGCCGACGAGTACCTGGCGCTCTACGCCAGGGCTTGGGGCACCGGCGCGGGCTGAGCACGGCCCCGGTGCGGCCGCCACGTTGCCGCGGCCTGCGCAAACTTGGTTTCAGTGCAGCGTCTTGTCGTCGTAGACGACCTCCGCCGCGCCGCCATGGGCGACCGCCTTCCAGCGCGCCAGCGCCTCGTCGCAGGGCCAGAAGCGGGCGTCGTCGCCCAGATCCAGCTCGGCGCTGGCCTCGGGGCGCTGCAGGCGCAGGCGCACGGGCAGGCCGCGGCGAAGCTCGCCGTGCTCGCCGGCCTCGAGCCGCGCCGGCCACAGCTTCAGCACCTCGGCCACCGGCGGGCGTCCGCCGTTGACGGCCACCGACAGATAGCGGCCGAAGCGCGCCCGCGCGCCGGCCAGGTTCCAGAACTGGTTCACATTCAGGCGCAGACCGCCGCCGAACCGGTCGGGCTGCACACGGCCCATCACGACCAGCAGCTGGTCCTCCTGCAGCGTCTCGCGCTGGGGGCCTTCGAGCAGTT
>JBBQOR010000433.1:0-3151 GCA_038331055.1 Burkholderiales bacterium | reverse complement strand
GGCGCGTGCCGTCTTCCATCTGGCCGGCGGCCTCGACCAGGCGGCCGCCGAACAGCGGGATCTCGTCGGCCGCCTCGCGCATCTGGCCGAGTCCGGTCTCCAGCTTGCGTGCGTTGGCGGCCAGCAGTTCAAGCCCGCGGCCGAGATCGCGCTGGCCTTCGGCCAACCCGCGGCCGCCCTGGCGCAGCGACGCCAGTTCACTGTCGCCCGGGCGGCGTGCCTCCAGCACGCGCAGCGCCTGTCCGGTCTGGCGCACGCCGCCGCCCAGTTGCACCGCGCCGTCGACCAGTGCCGGGGTGGACGAGCGCAGGCGCTGCGCCGCCTCTTCTGCGCGCTGCGCACCCTCGACCAGATCCCGCCCGCCGTCGCGTGCCCGCTGCACGCCGCCGTTGAGTTCAGCCGCCGCCACATGCAGCTGCGCCAGCGCGCTGCGCAGCGAATCCAGATTGCGCTGCGAGCCCGCCGCGGTGCTGAGCACCAGCTCCCAGCGTGTCTCGCCGAGCATGGTGTTGACGCGCTGCGCCACCTCGGGCGCAAAGCGGCGCGCGAAGCCGGCGCCGGCGTAGTCGTTCCCCTCGGAGGTGTAGATGGTCAGCTTGGCCGCGCCCGGCTGCTCGCCGGGCAGTGCGCGCTGGCTGAAGTCGACCGGGATCTCGAGCACGAAGTCGAGCAGGCCGCGGCGCACGTCCTGGCGCGCCGCATCGTGATCGGCATAGCGCGTGTACTTGAACTGGCCGTCCCGCTCGATCGCCTCGATCACCTGCGCGCCCAGGTTGATGTCGCGCCCGCGGTATTGCGCCCCGGCGTCCAGATTGACCAGACCGGCCGGCAGCGCCCCGGCATGCGAGGCCGGGTCCCACACGCTCAGCAGATAGATCAGCGCATAGAGCGAAGGCACGAACAGCAGGCCGACCAGGGCCGCCGCCAGCCGCGGAAATCGGCGCACAAGCGACCACTCGGCCAGAGCGGTCTCACGGGCACTGCGCAACCACGGACGGGGCATCTTGCATTGTGCGACTGCACCGCTTCACAGGCAGTCAGGCCCCGCCCGACAGCAGCTCGGCGTTGCCGCCGGCAGCCGCAGTGTTGATGGTCAGGGTCTGCTCGGCGCAGAAACGATAGAGGTAGTGCGGGCCGCCGGCCTTCGGCCCGGTGCCGCTGCGGCCCTCGCCGCCGAAGGGCTGCACGCCGACCACGGCGCCGATCATGTTGCGGTTGACGTACACATTGCCCACCCGCGCCGCGTCGGCGATGCGCTGTGCCCGGCTGTCGATGCGTGTCTGCACACCCAGCGTCAGGCCGTAGCCCAGCGCGTTGATCTGCGCGACCAGCGATTCGACATCGCGCGCGGCCTGGCCCGGCCCCCAGCGCACAACGTGCAGCACGGGGCCGAAGACCTCTTCCTTCAGGTCGGCCACCCGAGCGATCTCGAACGCCACCGGTAGCACCAGGTGGGCCGGTGCACCCGCGCCCGCACCCGCGCCCTCGACCGCTCTCTCAGCCACTGCCGGCGTCTCGGCCAGCCAGCGTGCCTCTTGCCGCAGCCGCGCGATGTGCCGTTGCAGGCCGGCGGCGGCCTCGGCGTCGATCACCGGCGCCACGTCGGTGGCCAGATCGGCGGCGGGGCCCAGGCGCAGCTCGGCCATGGCGCCGGCCAGCATCGTGATCAAGGGCTCGGCGATGCCCTCATGCACACACAGCAGCCGCAGAGCAGAGCAGCGCTGGCCGGCGCTGCGAAAGGCGCTTTGCACGACGGCGTCGACCACCTGCTCGGGCAGCGCGGTGGGGTCGACGATCATCGCGTTCAGGCCGCCGGTTTCGGCGATCAGCGGCACGATCGGGCCGTCGCCCGCGGCCAGCGTGCGCTGGATCAGGCGCGCCACCGCGGTGCTGCCGGTGAAGCACACGCCGGCGGTGCGCGCATCGGCCACCAGCGCGGCGCCGACCGTCTCGCCGCGGCCGGGCAGCCAGGCCAGTGCGTCGGCGGGCACGCCCACCTCGTGCAGCAGCGCGACGAAGCGCCGCGCCACCACCGGCGTCTGCTCGGCCGGCTTGGCCGCCACCGTGTTGCCCGCCACCAGCGCAGCCACCACCTGCCCGGCGAAGATGGCCAGCGGAAAATTCCACGGGCTGATGCAGACAAAGACGCCGCGGCCATGCAGGCGCAGCAGGTTGCTCTCGCCGGTGGGGCCGGGCAGGGTCTGGTCGGCCAGACGCTCCTCGGCCTGCTGCGCGTAGACGCGGCAGAAATCGACCGCCTCGCGCACCTCGGCCACGGTGTCGCCCCAAGTCTTGCGCGCCTCTTGCACCAGCAGCGCACAGAACTCGGGCAGGCGGGCCTCCAGGCGGTCGGCGGCGGTGCGCAACAGCGCCGCGCGTTCAGCCAGCGGGCGGGCGCTCCAGTCCACGAAGCCGGCATCCAGCCGGGCCATCGCGGCGCCGGCTTCGGCGGCGGTCAAGTCAGTGACCGGCTCCACCTGCACGCGCGTCAATGCCTGGAGCAGCGGTCCGGCGTGCGCCGCGCAGGCCAGGTCGACGCCCGAGGCATTGCGCCGCGCGCTGCCGTACAGATCAACCGGCAGCGGCAGCGCACCGACCTCGGGCGCGTGCATCAATGAGACCAGCGGTGACGCCAACAACAGATCGGGGCTCACGGCGTCATCGGCCAGCTGATGCACGAAGGACGAGTTGGCGCCGTTCTCCAGCAGACGCCGCACCAGATAGGCCAGCAGATCACGGTGCTCGCCCACCGGCGCGTAGATGCGCAGCGGCGGCGCGTCGGGCGCGCGCAGCAGCTCGCGGTAGATGCCTTCGCCCATACCGTGCAGGCGTTGCAGCTCGAACGGCGCGGCGGCCGCACGGCCCATCTGCACGATGGCTGCGATAGTGGCCGCGTTGTGGGTGGCGAACTGCGGGTAGATCACGTCGGCGTGGCCGAGCAGCGCCTGCGCGCAGGCCAGGTACGACAAGTCGGTGTGGCGCTTGGCCGTGAACACCGGGTAGTCGGGCAGGCCGAGTTCCTGCGCGCGCTTGACTTCGGTGTCCCAGTAGGCGCCCTTGACCAGCCGCACCATGAACCGCAGGCCCTGGGCTCGGGCAATGCGCGCCACTTCGTCCACGACGTCGAGCGCGCGGGTCTGGTAGGCCTGCA
>JBBQOR010000432.1:0-3157 GCA_038331055.1 Burkholderiales bacterium | reverse complement strand
GATGTAGACCGCGCAGCGCGGATCGCCGGCGCACGACGTCCACCACTTGCGGCCGTTGATCAGGTATTCGTCGACGTCTCGCACGATGCTGGCCTGGATGTTGGTGGAGTCCGACGAGGCGACAGCCGGCTCGGTCATCGCGAAGGCGCTGCGGATCTCGCCCGCCAGCAGCGGCTCGAGCCAGCGCCGCTTGTGCTCGGGCAGGCCGTAGCGCACCAGCACCTCCATGTTGCCGGTGTCGGGCGCAGAGCAGTTGAAGACCTCGCTCGCCCAGGGGACCGCGCCCATGATCTCGGCCAGCGGCGCGTACTCCTGGTTCTTAAGGCCGGCGCCGAGTTCACTCGCGGGCAGGAACAGGTTCCACAGCCCCGCGGCACGCGCCTTGGGCTTGAGTTCTTCGATCACCTGCAGCGGCGTCCAGCGTTTGCCGGCGCGGGTGTTGGCTTCGATCTCGGCGAAGTAGGCTGCCTCGGCGGGGTAGATGTTCTCGGCCATGAAGGCCGAGACCCGTTGTTGCAGGTCTTGTGTGCGGGCTGAGTAGCCGAAGTCCATCGTCGTCTCCTGTTGTGGCGGGATGTGTTGTGCGCTGGCCTGATCTACCGCGAGCGCTGCGCGAACTGCCAGGCCAGGTCGGCCAGCGGCCGCACGCCCTCGCCCGAGGTGCGTGCGTCGGCACTGGCGGCCGTGCCGTCGACCACCCGGCGGACGATGCCCTGCAGGATGGCCGCGAGGCGAAACAGGTTGTAGGCCAGATAGAAGTTCCAGTGCTCGCGCACGGCGTGCAGATCAGCCAGGCCGCGGCGGCTGAAGTAGCGGCGCATGTACTCGTCCTCGGACGGGATGCCCAGCGCCGCGTGATCCAGACCGCCGATGCCGCGGAAGCTGCCCGGCGGGATGTGCCATGACATGCAGTGGTAGCTGAAGTCGGCCATCGGGTGGCCCAGCGTGGACAACTCCCAGTCCAGCACTGCCAGCACACGCGGCTCGGTCGGGTGGAAGATCAGGTTGTCGAGCCGGAAGTCACCGTGCACCACCGAAACCTGCCGCTCGTCGCGCGCGTCGGCCGGGATGTGCGCCGGCAGCCACTCGATCAGCCGGTCCATCGCCTCGATCGGCTCGGTGACCGAGGCCAGGTACTGCCGGCTCCAGCGGCCGATCTGGCGCTCGAAGTAGTTGCCCGGTTTGCCATAGTCAGCCAGCCCGACCGCCTGTACGTTCACGCTGTGCAGCGCGGCGATGACGCGGTTCATCTCGTCGTAGATCGCGCCGCGCTGGTGCATGTCCATGCCGGGCAGGGACTGGTCCCACAGCACCCGGCCATCGACGAAGTCCATCACGTAGAAGGCGCGGCCGATGATCGATTCGTCCTCGCACAGCGCGTGCATTCGCGCCACCGGCACACCGCTGCCGCTGAGTGCGCGCATGACACGGAACTCGCGCTCGACGGCGTGGGCCGAGGGCAGCAACCGCGCCACCGGGCCCGGCTTGGCGCGCATCACGTAAGCCTGCCCGGGGGTCAGCAGCTTGAAGGTCGGGTTGGACTGACCGCCCTTGAACTGCTGCACGGTCAGCGGCCCGGCGAAGCCCTCCACATGGGCGGCCAGCCAGCTCTGCAGCGCATCGACCTCGAAGGCGTGCTGATGCGAGACGGGCTTGGTGCCGGTGAACTTGTCCATCGGTCAGGCGGGAAGGGCACAGGCGCGCTGAGTCATTTCTCGGCGATCGCCAGCAGCTTTTCGCGCGACAGCACGACCAGCCGTGTCGGCTCGACGCGCACCGCGCCGTCGCGCTCGAAGCCCTTGAGTTCCTGGTTGACGCGCTGGCGTGAGGCGCCCAGAAGTTGCGCCAGATCTTCCTGCGCCAGTTGCAGCGCGATGCGGATCTCTTCGCCGCGCGGGATGCCGTAGCTCTTGGCCAGCAGCAGGATCTGCTTGGCCAGCCGGGCCCGCAGCGGGCGGGTGTTCAAGTCTTCGAACTGGTTGAACATCAACCGCAGCCGGCGGCAGTTCAGCCGCAGCAGCGCATCGTAGAGCTCGACATGGTCGGCCAGCAGCGCGTGGAAGTCGGCCTTGCGCACCACCAGCATGGTCGTCTCGCCATGGGCATCGGCATCGTGCGTGCGCGGCAGGCCGTCGAACAAGGCGATGTCGCCGAACCAGGTGCCGGGCTCGGCATAGGTCAACGTGACCTGTTTGCCCGACAGCGAGACCGAACTGATGCGCACGGCACCGCGCGCCACGCCGCACCACTCCTCGGCCGGCGCGCCGAGCGCTGCCAATGCCGCGCCGTCGGAGAGCCGGCGCACCGAGGCGTGCTCGAGGATGGCGTGGCGCAATGCGGCAGACAGTCGGGAAAACCACGCACCGGCCTCGATGTTGTGTCGTTCTTCGATTGTAAGAACCGGGGTATTCATGTCTTGTCCCAGGCGCGACAGGCAGGTCACCATTGCATTCTGTACGACACCCCCGGAGAGCCGCCATGCCTGCAAGAGCCCTTGACATGCCGCACCGGCGCGACCAGATCGCGCCCGTCGAGTGGCAACTGCGTGTCGACCTCGCCGCGGCCTACAGGCTTGTCGCGATGTTCGGCTGGGACGACTTGATCTTCACGCACATCAGCGCGCGGGTGCCCGACAGCGACGACCATTTCCTGATCAACCCCTACGGACTGATGTTCGAGGAGATCACGGCGTGCAGCCTGATCAAGGTCGACCGCGAGGGCCGCAAGGTCGAGGACTCGCCCTTCGAGGTCAACCCCGCCGGCTTCGTGATCCACAGTGCGATTCACGGCGCACGCCACGACGCCGACTGCGTGGTGCACACCCACACGGTGGACGGCATCGCCGTCTCGGCGCAGAAGCACGGCGTGCTGCCGCTGTCGCAGCAGTCGACCTTCGTGCTCTCGAGCCTCGGCTACCACGACTACGAGGGCGTCGCGCTGCGCGACGAAGAGAAGCCGCGCCTGGTGGCCGATCTGGGTACCCACAACTTCCTGATGCTGCGCAACCACGGCCTGCTGACGGTGGGGCGGACGGTGGCCGATGCGTTCCTGTCGATGTACACCTTCGAGCGGGTATGTGCGATCCAGGTGCGTGCGCTGGCCGGCGGGGCGGCTTGTTCGGAGGTGCATCCTTCCATCATTGCCGGCGCGCGCCAGG